>CAZDPE010000068.1:0-12820 GCA_964507235.1 uncultured Lachnospiraceae bacterium | reverse complement strand
AATGAGCGTTAGTGAGCAGGAGCAAGCGCAGCTTGTTCATAGCGAACGGCGAATGGCGATCATGAACGCAGTTCATGATATACTTGATTATCATATATAAAAGAAAGGATTAGCTTATGCTGAAGAATACATTAAATGGAATTTGGAGCCTGGAAATTATCGGGAAAGACAGGGAACTGATTCCGGGAGAAAAAATGCAGGCGAAGGTGCCGGGAACTGTTTATGGCGCTCTGCTTGAAAAAGGTCTGATTCCAGACCCTTTTTACAGAGATAATGAGTTAAAGGTGCTGCCGGTTATGGAGAATGACTTTGCTTACAGCACAACCTTTACGGCAGAACAGGAATTTTTGGATTGCGATGAGGTAATCCTCAGATTTGAAGGAATTGATACCCTTGCTGATGTTTATCTGAACGGGGAATTTCTGGGATGTGCTTACAATATGCACAGAATATGGGAATTTGACGTGTTGGCAGGATTAAACGCCGGCGAAAATGAACTTAAGGTAGTGCTTCATTCTCCCACAAAATATATTAAAGAAGAAAATGAAAAGGTTTATACAGGAGGTTCTCATGAATGCATGTCAGGGTTTCCCCATATCAGAAAGGCTCACTGCATGTTCGGCTGGGACTGGGGGCCAAGACTTCCTGATGCGGGAATTTTCAGGGAGGTATCTCTGCTTGGCATAAAAGAAAGCAGAATTGATTCTGTATCTATTACGCAGAAACATAAAGACGGCAGGGTAACACTTGATTTTGGTGTGAATCTTAAACTGTTTGCGGATAAAGATGATTCCAGGATTGCGATTACGGTTACTTCTCCTGAGGGCGAAGTTTATCATCCCAATATGCTGCAGGAAGAGGAGGATTACAGGATTGAAATTGCGAATCCTCTTATCTGGTGGCCGAGAGGATATGGCAGCCAGCCCTTATATCAGGTAAAGGCAGTGCTCTTTTCAGGAAATGGTGAGATCCTGGATGTGTGGGAGAAACGAATCGGTCTTCGCACGATAACGGTAAATACGCAGAAGGATGAATGGGGAAATTGTTTTGCTCATGAAGTCAACGGAGTGAAAATATTTGCCATGGGCGCAGATTATATTCCTGAGGATAATCTACTTTCCAGGGTGACGAAGGAAAGAACCGAAAAGCTGCTGAAGGATGCGGCAGAAGCAAATCATAACTGTATCAGGGTATGGGGAGGCGGTTATTATCCGGATGATTATTTCTTTGATGCCTGTGATGAACTGGGGCTGATTGTATGGCAGGACTTCATGTTTGCCTGTGCTTCTTATGAACTGGACGATGAGTTTGAAAGGAATGTTTCACAGGAAATTATCGATAATGTAAGGAGAATCCGGCATCATGCCTGCCTTGCGCTGTGGTGCGGCAACAATGAAATGGAAACCCAGACGCTGGACGGGATCTGGGAACCTTCCCTTAAGCAGAAATATGATTATATTAAGCTGTATGAATATATCATTCCCAGGATTATTAAGGAGGAAGACCCTTCGGCTTTTTACTGGCCTTCCAGTCCGTCTTCGGGAGGAAATTATGATAATCCCTGGGATGAAAACAGGGGAGATTCGCATTACTGGGATGTATGGCATGGGAATAAACCTTTTACGGAGTACCGCAAATTCAGATTCCGTTATTTATCAGAATTTGGTTTTCAATCGTTCCCTGATTTGAAGACAGTGGAAAGCTTTACGCTTCCGGAAGACAGGAATATTTTTTCAAGAGTGATGGAAATGCATCAGAGAAATTGTGCCGCTAACGGAAAGATTCTGAATTATTTGTCGGCAACTTATTTATATCCTAAGGATTTTGAACATCTTTTGTATGCTTCCCAGCTTTTGCAGGCGGATGCCATTCGATATGGGGTGGAGCATTTCAGGCGTTACAGAGGCAGATGTATGGGAGCGGTTGTGTGGCAGCTGAATGATATCTGGCCGGCAGCCTCCTGGGCCAGCATTGATTATTACGGCAGATGGAAGGCGCTGCATTATGCGGAAAAGAAAATGTTTGCCCCAGTGATGATTTCCTGTGAGGAAACAGGAGAACTCAGCGAGCGGCCTTACTGTATTGCGGAGCCGGCGCCCATTGAAAAGAGCGCACGGCTGCATGTGGCGAATGAAACTATGGCTCCTGTAACAGGAATTGTTAAATGGAAGCTCTGCGGATCCGGCAGCGATATTCTGGAAAGCGGAGAGCGGGAAGTGACTGTGCCCGCCCTTGACGGAGTATGGCTTGATAAACTGGATTTTGGCAGCTATGACGAGAGGGAAATTCATTTAAGTTATCAGTTCCTTGTGGATGGAAGGGCAGTTTCGGAAAACAGCTGCTTATTTACGCCGCCCAAGCATTATTATTTCAAAAATCCCCGCCTTTCCCTGGAAAGAAAGGGAAATGTGCTTACCGTGAGAGCGCAGGCCTATGCCAAAAATGTTGCAATAGAAGGAATTGACGGAGATGTAAAGCTTTCGGATAATTTCTTTGATATGGAAGCGGGAAACCGTAATATTGAGATTTTGGAAGGAAATGCTGTCGAATTTAAATGCAAATCGGTATATGATATTGCCTGAAACGTGCTTTTTCTGGTACTAAAGAACATTGTTTTTTTATTTGAAATATGCTAAATTATTTATAAAAGAACATTTTTCAGACAGGTTCGGCGTTATTGCTGTGGTCATGGAAGAAGCTGAGGTGTCATATAGATATGGGAAAACTTGTAAACAGAATGTCAATTGAACAATTTGAGGAAGTAATTGATATCATTTATCCCTGTATGGATAATTTCCTTTATATTTTGGATTTAAAAAATGATTACTATTGTATTTCCCAAAGCGCGCTGGATCGGTTTTCAATTCCTGACAGCAGGTTTGGACATGCAACGGACGCGTTCAGGCAGTTTGTATATGCGGATGACCTTGACCCGTTGAAGGAAGATGTGGTGCGGATAATGAATAAAGAGAAGGATTTTCATAATCTGCAGTACCGCTGGATGGACAAGGAAGGAAAGGCAGTCTGGATCAACTGCAGGGGACGCGTTCTTTTGGATGAGGAAGGCAATCCTGAATTCCTGATTGGCTGTATTAATGAGATAGGCAAAAAGCAAAAGGCGGACAATGTCAGCGGATTATTGGGTGAATCCAGCCTTCAAAATGAAATTGTAACCATGGGGAACGACAGGAAGGGCGGTTTCATTTTAAGGATAGGCATTGATAATTTTAAAGAAATCAATGAAAACAAGGGAATGAATTACGGAGATATGATTCTCCGTAAAACTGCGGAATGTATAAAGGCGGTAACCCATAAAGGACAGAAGCTGTACCGTATTGTGGCGGATGAATTTATTGTTATTGATTTTGCGGGCAGCAGGGAAGACGGTCAGAGGTTATACAAAAAAATCCGCGATCAGATTGATTTGTTTATTGAAGGAAACGGATATGAAGTTTTTTATACCATTTCCGCAGGAATCCTGAATCTGGAGGATGTAACCGAACAGAGCTATGTAAATCTCATGAAGCTTTCTGAATTTTCTTTAAATAAGGCGAAAGAATTCGGCAAAAATGCTTATTATAGTTATGTGAAAAAGGATTACCATGCTTTCCTTCATAAAAGAAGGCTGATACATATTATGCGCCAGGCGGTTAACCATGATTTTGAAGGCTTTGAAGCATATTTTCAGCCCATTATAGATATTAAAGAGAACAAGCTGAGTACGGCGGAAACGCTGATGCGTTTCCATACGGAAGAAACGGGAATGGTTTCTCCGGGAGAATTTATACCGCTTTTGGAGGAAAGCGGACTGATTATTCCGGTAGGGAAATGGATACTGAATCAGGCCATGGCTGCCTGCAGCAGGATACAGGAGAGGATACCCGGTTTCAGGGTATCGGTAAATTTATCTTATATCCAGGTATTAAAAAGCGATGTGCTCAGTGAAATCCTTGAGGCAGTGGAAAAGAACGGTTTGTCCAAAGACAGTATTTTGATAGAACTGACGGAAAGCGGATTTTTGGAAGCAGACGCTAATTTTATCAGCTTTTGCAACGGGCTCAGGGAAAATGGGATTTCGCTTGCGCTGGATGATTTCGGTACGGGATATTCTAATTTCCATTATTTATATAACCTGAATCCTAATACAATTAAAATAGACCGTTCCTTTACGTTGAAGGCATTAAGCAATGATTATGAATATAATCTTTTACAGCATATGGTGGAAATGACGCACAGCATAGATTTGAAGCTTTGCATAGAAGGAATCGAAACGAAAAAAGAGCTGGACAGGATTTGTGAAATCAGTCCTGATTATATTCAGGGATTTTACTTTGGAATGCCAAGTCCTTTAAATAAGTTTTTAGAGGATTATACCCGGCATAAGGAGCAATAGAAAGCACGCTTTGCGGACTGTCTGTTGTCATGAATAAAAAGGGACCATTGCACGGAAGTGCATGGTCCCTTTTTTTCGTAATAGCAATAATGAAAAACTCATGAAATATTTATTTGATATGTTTTTTTATGGCTTCAAAGCTTTCCTTGCTGATAACATGCTCAATTCGGCAGGCATCTTCCGTGGCAATGCTTTTGTCCACGCCAAGACGCATAAGCCAGTCGCTTAAAAACTCGTGACGTTCATATATCATTTCTGCAATTTCTCTTCCGGAATCAGTCAGATAAATAAAGCCCTCTTTCGTAACTGTAATATGTTCCTTCTGCCGGAGATTCTTCATGGCAACGCTTACGCTTGATTTCTTAAAACCAAGTTCTTCGGCAATATCTACAGAACGGACTACTGGTTTGGATTTGCTTAATATTAATATAGTTTCCAGATAGTTTTCAGCTGATTCGTTTACATGCATTCTTTTATACTCCCATAGTTGAAAATAGTAAAATAAATTCCGATATTTTAAATTTAGTATATATTGTATCATAAAAAGTGGGAAACATCAAAGTTTTTATCTGTTTTATAATTGAGAAAGATTTTCTGATGAATGATTTTGAGAAAAAATATTAAAAATTTTGATTGACAGCTAATGAGCGTTAGAATATACTAACTAATGTAAGAAGTGAAAATTATTATCAACTAAAGAAAACGTGTGAAATATAATAACAGGAAAGAGGATGAGATGATGCCGTTATCAATGGTAAAAGAAGGAGAACCTAATGTTATTAAGAAGGTCGGAGGAAAAGAGGAAACCAGAAGGTTTCTTGAGAATCTTGGATTTACAACCGGCGGTGTGGTAACAGTTGTTTCCGAAATCAGCGGTAATATTATTGTAAATATCAAGGATTCTAGAATTGCCATAGGAAAAGACATGGCAAATAAAATAATGGTTTAGTGTGAGAATTTCCCGTGAGGGGGGATTCTTTGCTATATACAATTCATGTGAAAGGAAGAAGGAGTATTATGAAAACATTGAAAGAAGTTGCCTGCGGCCAGACCGTTAAGGTAAAGAAGCTTTCCGGTGAAGGCCCGGTAAAAAGACGTATTATGGATATGGGAATTACAAAGGGCGTTTCTATTTTTGTAAGAAAAGTTGCACCTCTGGGCGATCCTGTGGAAGTTACAGTAAGGGGTTATGAACTTTCTTTAAGAAAAGCGGATGCTGAAATGATTGAAGTAGAGTAATTTTTGTGTATAAGTTAGCTTAATCTAATTTAAGCAAGTAAATACATACTTATATTCGCAATGCAAAACGCACAAATTGATGTGCAGAAATGAGGAGAGATATGTCTATTAAAATTGCATTAGCAGGTAATCCTAACTGCGGTAAAACAACATTATTTAATGCACTGACAGGTTCCAATCAGTTCGTTGGTAACTGGCCTGGTGTAACAGTGGAAAAAAAGGAAGGTAAGTTAAAGGGTCATAAGGATGTAGCCATCATGGACTTACCCGGTATTTATTCTTTGTCACCTTATACACTTGAAGAAGTGGTAGCAAGAAATTATCTGATTGGAGAAAGACCCGACGCAATTATCAATATTGTAGATGGCACTAATATTGAAAGAAACCTGTATTTATCTACACAGATTATGGAGCTGGGTATTCCGGTTGTCATGGCTGTAAACATGATAGATATTGTAGAAAAAACAGGAGATAAGATACATACTGATAAGCTCAGTAAGAAACTTGGCTGTGAAGTAGTTGAAATTTCCGCTTTAAAGGGAACCGGAATTCAGAAAGCGGCTGAAAAGGCAATCGCTGCTGCACAGAAAAATAAAGCTGATAAGCCTGTGCATCAGTTTGCAGTAAAGGTTGAATCAGCTATTACTGCGGTTGAAGATAAGCTGGGCAGTGATATTCCGGAAGAGCAGAAGAGATTTTTCGCAATCAAGCTTCTTGAAAAGGATGATAAGATTGCTGAACAGATGAGCAAGGTTCCTGATGTATCTGCTGAAATTAAGGCTCTGGAGGATGAATTTGATGATGATACGGAAAGTATTATCACAAATGAAAGATATGTTTATATTTCTTCTATTATCGGAGAATGTGTAAGCAAAAATGCAAAGAGAACATTGACAACTTCAGATAAGATTGACCGTATTGTAACAAACAGATGGCTGGCGCTTCCCATCTTTGCAGTTGTTATGTGGCTGGTATATTATGTTTCCGTAACAACAGTAGGCGCTTTTGTAACTGACTGGACCAATGATGTACTGTTCGGAGAAATTATTCCTCCTGCTATTGAAAGTGCATTGACAGCTATTAACTGTGCCGACTGGCTGCAGGGACTGATTCTTGACGGTATTGTTGCCGGCGTTGGCGCGGTTCTCGGATTTGTTCCCCAGATGCTGGTACTCTTTATTTTCCTTGCATTCCTTGAGTCCTGCGGATATATGGCCCGTGTTGCTTTCATCATGGACAGAATTTTCCGTAAATTCGGTTTGTCAGGAAAATCCTTCATTCCCATGCTGATTGGTACAGGATGCGGTGTTCCCGGTGTTATGGCATCAAGAACAATTGAAAATGACAGAGACCGTAAGATGACAATTATGACAACAACCTTTATTCCCTGCGGTGCCAAGCTTCCTATTATCGCTTTGATTGCAGGCGCGTTGTTTGACGGAGCGTCATGGGTAGCTCCCAGTGCTTATTTTGTAGGAATTGCAGCAATTATCTGTTCCGGTATTATTTTAAAGAAAACAAAAATGTTTGCAGGAGATCCCGCTCCCTTCGTTATGGAGCTTCCCGCTTATCACCTTCCTACAGTGGGCGCAGTTCTCAGAAGCATGTGGGAAAGAGGATGGTCCTTTATCAAGAAGGCAGGTACCATTATCCTTCTTTCAACTATCGTACTTTGGTTCTTAATGAGCTTTGGCTGGGCAGACGGTTCCTTTGGTATGCTGGAAGCAGAACAGCTTGACGGAAGTATTCTTGCTAAAATCGGAAGCGGCATTTCATGGCTCTTCATTCCTCTTGGATGGGGCGACTGGAAGATGGCTGTTGCAGCAGTAACCGGTTTGATTGCAAAAGAAAATGTAGTAGGTACCTTCGGTATTCTCTTCGGCTTTGCTGAAGTCGCAGAAGACGGTGCAGAAATCTGGGGTCAGCTGGCTGGCAGCCTTAATGCGGCTGCAGCTTATTCCTTCCTGGTATTCAACCTTCTTTGCGCTCCCTGCTTTGCAGCTATGGGTGCAATTAAGAGAGAGATGAACAATACCAAGTGGTTCTGGTTTGCAATCGGTTATCAGTGCGGTCTTGCTTATCTTGCATCCCTTTGCATTTATCAGATTGGTATGTTATTCAGCGGTTCCTTCAGTATTTGGACAGTAGTGGCAGTGCTGATTATAGTAGGATTCATTTATCTGCTCTTCAGACCTTACAAGGAAAGCACATCTTTAAAAGTAGATACTAAGAAATTAGCTGGCGCTAAAACAAAATAGACAGCTTAAACAGAACAATAGAAAGCACGCTTTGCGAACTTTCTATTGTCATGAATTAGACGGGGAGCTGCAAACGGCGGTTCCCCGTTTTAAAATCATTAAAAATTGTGTCACGCGCATGTTTAGAATGAAAACAGGAGGCAGAAATATGGGAACTGTAATAGTTGGTGTGATTGTTCTTGGAATCGTGGCTTTGGCAGTCAGAAGCATGGTTCGTGATAAGAAAAACGGTAAGTCCCTGCAGTGTGGCGGTGATTGCAAACATTGTGGAGGACATTGTCACTAAAGAGGCAATGCAGATAAAAATGCAGAAAGAAGTTATTATACAGAAATTAAAGGAACAGGGCTGCAGGATTACAAAGCAGCGGCTGTTGTTATTGGACATTATTTTAGAAGAAGATTGTTCCTGCAGCAAGGAAATTTACTATAAAGCATCCAAACAAAATGCAGGTATTGGTTTTGCTACCGTTTACCGCATGATTAATACACTTGAGGATATTGGAGCCATCAGCAGAAAGAGCATTCATAAGACCATGGAGGAATGTGAATCCTGCAGCAACGAAATTGATTACCATGAAATTATTGAATGCATTGTATACGCGCTGGAGGCAAAGGATCCGTATACTGCCGGTCATTCCCAGCGGGTCAGCGATATGGCGCTTGAAATATGCCGCCTGATGAAGCTCGGAAGGGAAGAGAAGGAGAGGATTCATATTGCGGCGCACCTTCATGATATCGGGAAGATAGGAGTTCCCGACACCGTTCTTAACAAGACGGAAAAATTGAGTGAGGAAGACTGGAAAATCATTAAAAAGCATCCTTCTATCGGAGCCGATATTTTAAGCAAGTCAGAGCATCTATGCGATTTAAAAAATATTGTCCTTTATCATCATGAAAGATATGACGGAAAAGGATATCCATGCGGTTTAAAAGGGGAAAAAATGCCTCTTGGCTCCAGGATAATAGCAATCTGTGATTCTATTGATGCGATTACCTCCAACAGAAGCTACAGAAAAGCGCACAGCTTTGGATATTGCTATAATGAAATCGAAAAGAATCTGGGAACCATGTATGATCCTGTTATTGGAGAACTTGTATTGAAGAACTGGGATAAAATAGTTCCTGCCTCATAAATGGGGCAGGATGGAAATCAGAATCGGGAGTTGATATTATGGGCAATGTAATTATTATCGGTATTCTTGTAATTGCCGTAGGTATAGGAATTTGGAACAGTATAAAGCATTTTAAGGGAGAAGGCGGATGCTGCGGCGGCGGTGGCGGCAGTGTGTGGGAAAGCAAAGAACTGGATGCTCCCAAAATCGGCGAAAAAATTCTCCGCATTGAAGGAATGCATTGTGACAATTGCAGAAACCGGGTGGAGAGAGCCGTTAATAAAATTGACGGCGCTGTCTGCCGGGTGAATTTGAAAAAGAAAACTGCCACAGTTTCTTATTGCAGAGAAATTGATGAAGAACTGTTAAAAAATACGATTACCAAGCTGGGTTATGAGGTAATCAGCATTACATGATAAAATTTCTCAATAAGCCAAAAAGTATGGAATTATGCCGGGCGAATCAGTATACTTATCATAACGGAAAAGATACAGAAATCGGGAGGCGTATGACAGTGTTGGAATGTATCGGTAAATTAAATTTAAAAAAGACAGGTATTTTTGCAGCAGGCGTTCTTTTTGGAACAGCCGGAATTAAGGTTTTGTCCAGTAAGGATGCAAAGAAAGTATATACAAATTGCACTGCGGCTGTTTTAAGGGCAAAGGACAGCGTTATGAAGACCGCTGCAGTTGTGCAGGAAAATGCGGAAGATATTTATGCGCAGGCAAAACAGATTAATGAAGAAAGGGCTGCGCAGGAAGAAGCCGTTTTGGATGAAGCGGAAGGAAATCAGGAGGTTTCCGACTGAGTTTAAACAGAATATAAGTAACAGGCACCTGTAGGATGAACTACAGGTGCTTTTCTCTTCGTATTAATATTTGAGATAATGAAGGTGAAGGCATGAAAGCGATAATTAAGCATGAGATAAAAGGGCGCATCCGTATTCATTTGGAACAGAAAAGAATGTCCTGCAGGCAGGCGGATATTCTGCAGTATTATCTAAGCGGAATTGAAACTGTGACCTCTGTAAAGGTTCAGGAAAGAACAGCGGATGCAGTTATATGTTATGCAGGGAAAAGAGGGGATATCCTTAGAGCAGTCAGCCGTTTCAGCTATGAGAGTGCAGAGGTCCCTGAGCATTATCTGTTAAGCTCCGGCAGGGAGCTGAATAATGAGTATAAGGAAAAGCTGATTAATAAAATAGTTCTCCGGGTGGGGAGCAGGATTTTTCTGCCCTATTCGGTGCGTTCCATGATAGCGCTGGTAAAATCGGTGAAATATATCTGGTATGGACTGAAAACACTTGCAAGGGGGAAAATAGAAGTCCCTGTTCTGGATGCAGCGGCAATCGGCGTTTCCATGCTGAGAGGAGATGTTGATACTGCCGGTTCCGTAATGTTTCTTCTCGGAATAGGGGAAATACTGGAGGAATGGACGCATAAAAAGTCTGTGGATGACCTGGCAAGGAGTATGTCTTTAAATATATCCAGGGTGTGGCTTTTAAGGGAAGGGCAGGAAATACTGATTCCTGTTTCCGATATTCATGTGGATGATATGGTAGTTGTCAGGGTAGGAAATGTGATTCCTTTTGACGGAGTGGTAAAATCGGGAGAAGCCATGGTGAATCAGGCCTCCCTTACGGGCGAATCCATGCCGGTGAGAAAGGCGGAAAAATCATATGTATATGCCGGTACTGTTTTGGAGGAAGGTGAAATTACACTTCAGGTAAAGGAAATAAACGGCTCCAGTAAGTTTGAAAAAATAGTTACCATGATTGAGGAATCCGAAAAACTGAAATCCTCCCTGGAAGGGAAAGCGGAGCATCTGGCGGATAAGCTGGT
Organism: uncultured Lachnospiraceae bacterium; assembly: GCA_964507235.1. Lineage (GTDB taxonomy): Bacteria > Bacillota > Clostridia > Lachnospirales > Lachnospiraceae > Suilimivivens. The sequence continues at coordinate 1,977 of CAZDPE010000068.1, read as the reverse complement.
GCCCTATACCCTGGTGGGAGCAGGGATTACATGGCTTCTTGGCCGGAACGTGACGAAAGCGGTTTCCGTGCTGATGGTGGATTTTTCCTGCGCTTTGAAGCTGGCTATGCCGATTACCGTTCTATCGGCAATCAGGGAAGCCGGGCAGCGGAGGATAACGGTAAAGGGCGGTAAGTACCTGGAAGCTGTGGCGGAAGCCGAAACAATTGTATTTGATAAAACGGGTACTCTTACCAGGGCACAGCCAACGGTAGTAGATGTGGTTTCCTTTAACGGAGAGGAAAAGGATGAGCTGCTCCGCCTGGCAGCATGTCTTGAAGAGCATTTCCCTCATTCTATGGCAAGGGCCGTGGTGGATGCTGCCAGAAGCAGGGGACTGATACATGAGGAGATGCATTCCAGGGTGGAATATATTGTAGCCCATGGGATTGCCAGCGCAATAGATGGGGAAAAGGTGGTAATCGGAAGCTATCATTTTGTCTTTGAAGATGAAGCTTGTGTCATTCCGGATGGTATGCAGGAAAAATTTGACAGCCTTCCTACGGAGTATTCTCATCTTTATATGGCTGTAGAACAGAAGCTGGCAGCTGTTATCTGCATTGAAGACCCCCTGAGAGAGGAAGCGGCTGAAGTAATCAGAGATTTAAAAAGAGCAGGAATCAGAAAGGTTGTAATGATGACCGGCGACAGTGAGCGCACTGCGGCCGCAATTGCGGCAAGAGTCGGGGTGGATGAATATTATTCAGAGGTTTTACCGGAGGATAAGGCAGATTTTATTGAAAAAGAGAAGCAGCAGGGCAGAAAGGTTATCATGATTGGCGACGGTATTAATGATTCTCCTGCACTGTCCGCTTCGGATGCAGGTATTGCCATTAGTGACGGCGCGGAAATTGCAAGGGAAATTGCAGATATTACCATTGCGGCGGACAGTCTTCAGGAGGTAGTAACCTTAAAGAAAATCAGCAATGCTCTGATGAAGCGGATTCAATGGAATTACCGGATGATTGTAGGTTTCAATTCGGGACTGATTCTTCTTGGAATCTGCGGCGTGCTTGCCCCTGCCGCTTCTGCGCTGCTGCACAATTCTTCCACGCTGGCAATCAGCGTTAAGAGCATGGGAAACCTGCTGCCGGAAGAAAAGGAGCAGAGAAAAATACAGGGACAATGATAATTTTTATTATTAAAAAAGATATATCTTGAATAACACAGAAAAGGATGGCTCTTATTTTATCCTGTATTGTTTATCATATCGGATTAGTTATTTTCTAAAAAGGACATGTTTTTTTGTTTTTTAAAATGCGTTATGTTAAAATAACTTTGGTTAGGAAAAGCTAATTAATATAAGCAACAACTTTACATGGAAAGGGAAGTGGAGAAGAGATGAAGAAGAATCCGCTGAAAATTGTCTGGCTGCTGCTTGGTTTGTTGTGTCTTGGTTTGGGAACGGCGGGAGTAGTGCTGCCTATTCTGCCTACAGTGCCCTTTTATATGGCAACGGTATTTTGTTTTGCGAAAAGTTCGCAGCGCCTTCATGACTGGTTTATCGGTACAAAGCTGTATAAAAAGCATCTGGAGAGTTTTGTGCAGCAGAAGGAAATGACACTGAAAACGAAATTTTCCATTGTGGGAACCGTAATGGTAGTTATGGCAATCGGATTTATTATGATGAGTAAGGTCCCAGTGGGAAGAATCTGCCTTGCCGTCGTTTGGGTGTGCCATGTGCTGTACTTTTTTGTAAGGGTAAAAACTGCAAAACCGGAGGAAGCCGTGGAGTGAATGCGGAGATAGAAAAAAGCATATAAAAAATAATGAAATTACCGCTGTGCAGTATAAAAAAGAAAGAATGGATAAAAATAAAAAGCACAGCGGTTTTTATTCATGACAATAGAAAGTTCGCAAAGCGTGCTTTCTATTGTTTAATAAGGATAACGCATTGGGGAAACTGTCGGACAAGCGTTATACCATGCTCTACAACCA
>CAZDPE010000067.1:0-12859 GCA_964507235.1 uncultured Lachnospiraceae bacterium | reverse complement strand
CGTCAAGGTCATGCAAGCATGACTTTGACTCATTGCACGCGGGAATAAATACTCATACACATCCGCTTAGTTATCATTTGCCGGAATCAGTCCGCCGGCTTTTGATAGAACCGTCCCGATAACTGCTGTGTTCTGACTGCATTCACAAAAGCGCCGGGATCAGCTGCTTTTACTGCGCGGATTACCTTTTTATTCTCTGCTGCAGATACCACCGAATAGACTACATTTCTCTCGCAATGTGCATAAGAACCTTCCCCTTCCAAAATAGTTGCCCCATGATTGCTGACAACGGAAATCGCCTTGCACACCTCCTTGGGCTGATTGGTGACAATAAACAGCGTTACCTGCTGATATTTTTTATACAGCGTATGCAAAACCTGTGTAGAAGCATATTGAAAAATAATGGAATACAAGGCCTTATCCCAGCCAAACAAAATACCTGCCAAAGAAAGAATGACAATATTTAAAACCAAAACAATATTAAAGGAATCCATTCCCTTTTTTTCCGAAAAGTAAATAGCAAGGAAATCGGTACCTCCGGTGGTTGCCTCCACCATCAGACACAAACTGATAACCAGTCCATTAATCATACCTCCGAATATGCTGATGAGCAAAGTATCATAGGTAATCACATACCCGGGAATCAGGTCTGTCAGCACACTGGTAAGCACAATCATCAAACAGGAATATAGTGTAAATTTTTTTCCGATAAACCGGAAGCCAATATAAACAGGAATTGCATTGAGCAATAAATTCACTATCGTATAGGGAATTGTAATCCTGAAAAATATTTCCGCAATTCTCTGAATCAATATGGTAAGTCCTGTAGCGCCGCCCGGATACAATCCCCCGGTCCGTACAAAGGTTTTAATATTGACAGCCATAATTACAGCTGAAAAACAAATAACAAGTATTCTTTTTACATCCTGCTTCACATCAAATTTCATTTTTTCTTCCTGTCCCTTATTTCACTTTATCCTTTTTCTCTATTTAAGTAGTACTGCTGTTTTTGCTCTTCCTTTTTTTTCGGCTTATCTTAAACACCATGCCGTCCGGCGCCGGCTGAAAACCGTTTCTTTCAAAAAAGTATTTCAGGCTTCCCTCTGTTTCCACCGATATTTCGGTAACTCCCTTTTTCTTCGCTTCTTCAAGAAGAAGCAGCATCATCTGGCTTGCAATTCCATACCCGCGGTATTCCTCATTCGTATACATATTCATAATCCTGGCGCGATTTCCCGTAGGATGCTCAATTGTCGGCATAGTTCTGATATAGCAAATGGTTGCACAACCAATTATTTTTTCCTTTTCCAGCGCCAGTACGGTAGTATGCTCCGTTTCTTCAAAAAACTTCTTTGTACGTCTTTGAAATTCTCTCGGGAAAACATAGTCCTCATCCAGACCGGATATTGCCCTGATTGCCAAATATCGCGCTTCTAAAATCTTTCCTAAATATTCATTGCCAGCTCTAAATATTTCTATCATTCAACTCTCCTTTTCGGCACCAGCAAGCGCACCTTGCAAAGCTTCTGCTGCCATAAATAGCCAAAAGCCTATCTCCCCATGAGATAGGCTTTTATTCCCAGTAACTTATTAAAAACGATTCCTAATCTCCTACTTATCGTGAATTTCGCTGTGTAATGCCTGAAGGGATTTCAATTCACTGCTTTTATGTGTTTTTACATAATGAACACCTTCTGCAGTTACCCTTGCGGCGGCAACGGTAGTTATATATGGCACCTTAGCCTTAATGGCAGCCTTTCTCAGGTAGCTGTCATCATGGATACTATCTTTACCAATCGGTGAATTAACAATTAACTGAATATCTCCATTGGTAATCATATCCGCTATATTGGGACGCCCCTCATAAATCTTTTTCACTTTAACTGCCGGAATTCCCGCAGAAGCAATTATATTATAGGTTCCTCCCGTAGCCACTATCTTAAAACCATCCGCTGCAAAACTTTTTGCCACTTCGATTACTTCATTTTTATCTTTATCATTAACAGAAATCAACACTGTTCCTTCCAGGGGCAGCTTCAACTGAACCGCTTCCTGTGCCTTAAAGAAGGCCTCTCCATAAGAACAGGATAAGCCCAAAACCTCACCCGTAGAGCGCATTTCAGGCCCCAAGACGGGATCAACCTCCTGGAACATATTGAAAGGAAATACTGCTTCTTTTACACCGTAATTCGGAATCACCTGCTCCTTTAATTCCGGAATCGGTGAAGGCCGCCCGGTAATTTCCGATGTAATAATATCCGTTGCCAGGGGAACCATTCTTATATTACATACCTTGGACACCAGCGGCACGGTACGGGAGGCTCTCGGATTAGCTTCCAGAACGAACACCTTGCCGTTTTCAATAGCATATTGCATGTTCATAAGGCCTCTGACATGCATTTCTTCCGCAATTCTTCTTGTATATTCCTTTATGGTTTCCACATTTTCTTCAGAAATATGAACGGAAGGAATAATACATGCGGAGTCGCCTGAATGAATGCCGGCAAGTTCAATGTGTTCCATAACGGCCGGTACAAATGCATGCGTACCGTCGCTAATCGCATCCGCTTCACATTCCAGCGCATGATTCAGGAACCTGTCAATCAAAATCGGTCTGTCAGGAGTAACTCCTACCGCCGCATTCATATATTCCGTCATGCTCTCATCATCATAAACGACTTCCATTCCTCTGCCTCCAAGCACATAAGAAGGACGAACCATTACAGGATATCCGATTTTATTTGCAATGGAAACAGCTTCTTCCACATTGGTTGCCATACCCGATTCCGGCATGGGAATATTCAGTTTTTCCATCATCTCACGGAACTGGTCACGATCCTCCGCCAAATCAATAACCGCAGGGGAGGTTCCCAAAATTTTAACGCCATTCTTTTCAAGATCCGCCGCCAGATTTAAAGGAGTCTGGCCTCCGAACTGTGCAATGACTCCAAGAGGATTTTCTTTCTTATAAATACTTAATACATCCTCCAGCGTCAACGGTTCAAAGTAAAGCTTATCGGAAGTATCATAATCCGTAGATACCGTTTCCGGATTGCAATTTACTATTATCGTTTCAAAACCAAGGCTCTTTAAGGCCTTTGCCGTGTGCACACAGCAATAGTCAAATTCAATACCCTGTCCAATACGGTTTGGTCCTCCGCCTAAAATCATAATCTTGGGCTTATCGGTATTCACAGGATTCTTATCCGGCGCATTATAGGTAGAATAATAATAGGCGCTGTCCTTCGTTCCGCTGACATGAACGCCTTCCCAGGCTTCCTCCACACCTAATTCAATGCGGCGACGGCGGATATCATCTTCAGGAATCTGCAGCAGCTGGCTTAAGTACTTATCGGAAAAACCATTCTTTTTGGCAGAAATAAGCATCTCATCTGAAGGCATCCTGCCCTTGCACTTAAGCAGCGCTTCCTCTTCCTCCACCAGTTCCTTCATCTGCTCTATAAAATAAGCCTTTACCCTGGTAATTTCAAAAATTTCTTCTACTGTAGCTCCCTTTCGAAGCGCTTCATACATCAGAAAATGGCGCTCACTTGATGGCGTAATAAGTCTTTTTAACAATTCCTCCCGGGAAAGAGAGTCAAAGTTCTTTGCATGTCCCAGCCCATAGCGTCCTGTTTCCAGGGACCGGATTGCCTTCTGAAAAGCTTCCTTATAAGTCTTGCCGATGCTCATGACCTCGCCGACAGCACGCATCTGCGTTCCCAGCTTGTCCTCCACGCCCTTGAATTTTTCAAATGCCCAACGGGCAAATTTAATTACCACATACTCCCCGTCCGGCACATATTTATCAAGGGTTCCATACTTGCCGCAGGGAATGTCTTTCAGTGTCAGCCCTGCTGCCAACATGGCGGAAACCAACGCAATCGGAAACCCCGTTGCTTTGGATGCCAGTGCGGAAGAACGGGATGTTCGCGGATTAATTTCAATGACAATAATCCGGTCCGTTACAGGGTCATGTGCAAACTGTACGTTAGTTCCCCCGATAACCTGAACTGACTCCACAATCTTATATGCCTGCTCCTGTAATTTCTTCTGGCATTCCTCAGAAATCGTCAGCATGGGCGCTGCGCAGAAGGAATCTCCCGTATGAACCCCTAAGGGGTCAATATTCTCAATAAAGCATACTGTAATGATATTGTTATCCGCGTCGCGGACAACCTCTAACTCCAATTCCTCCCAGCCTAAAATGGATTCTTCTACTAAAACCTGTCCCACTAAAGAAGCCTGAAGTCCCCTTTCACAAACCGTCTTCAATTCTTCCTTATTATAAACAAGACCTCCGCCTGCACCGCCCATGGTATAAGCAGGACGAAGTACCACAGGATACCCCAGCTTTTCCGCAATTTCAAGAGCTTCCTCTACAGAATAAGCCACCTCACTGCGCGCCATTTCAATTCCCAGCTTATTCATTGTTTTCTTAAATTCAATACGATCCTCACCACGCTCAATAGCATCTACCTGAACGCCGATAACTTTTACGTTATATTTATCCAGAATTCCCGCCTTATTTAACTCTGCACAAAGATTAAGTCCCGACTGTCCGCCCAAATTAGGCAGAAGGGCATCGGGCCTCTCCTTAGCAATAATCTGCTCCAGCCTGTCTACATTCAGCGGCTCAATATAAGTTACATCTGCGGTTTCCGGATCCGTCATAATCGTAGCCGGATTAGAATTTACAAGCACAATCTCATATCCTAATTTGCGAAGTGCTTTACATGCCTGGGTTCCCGAATAATCGAACTCACAGGCCTGACCAATAATAATCGGTCCCGAACCAATAATTAACACCTTATGAATATCTGTCCTCTTGGGCATAAAAAGTCCTCCCGACCCTTATATAATTTTATCTTATTAAGAATAATTCTATCATTGTATTGTCATAAGTGTCAATTCAGATAATCAGATTACACTATCGTTACACAATATTTCTATCTTTACACTTTAAAGTTCCGTCAGCTTTTGAAATATCTCAGGAAATTCTTTTTTCATATTGACCGGCCGGGATTCCATATTGAGAAAACAATGCTCCGTGGTTCCTGTCAGCACAAGGGAATCATCCGCCGTATTTTTCATAGTATATTCCAGAACCAGCCGGACATCTTTGAATTCCTTCACTTTTACATCAATGGAAATCGTATCGGAAAAGGTGGTACTGCGCTTATACCTGCAGTCTACCGCCAGCACCGGAGAAATGATTCCTCCTGTGCTTCTTTTTGCCATTCCGCCTTATTCACAGGCAGTTCCTTCACCGATTTTACCCATTCATCAGCCAAAAAGCAATCACGGAATATTGCCTTTATCCAACTGCTTCTTAACAGAAATTATCTTGTTAATATCTCCGCTGTTTTCAAAATTCATGCAGTATACAAAAATATCCGGTTCAAAATATTTCAGATGATTAATAATATCTTCATACCGGCCTGAAGTAGTCAGGGAATCGAAGCTTTCACTCATCTGTATAAAAAAGTCATCAAATGCAGTATTGTTCTTACCGGTTAACAGTACTTTGTATTTTCTCATAAAAGGTTCCTTATTATTTTTCTTTCTATAAGTATACAATATTCTTTTTATATTTACCAGTTTTCGTATCATTTTTATACAAAAAAAGAAACACGGTATTTCACCGCATTTCTTCCTGAAAACTGCAGATTATATTATAAAACATTAATCATTTCCGGTATAAACGGAACCAGAATCTCCAAATCCTTCCCATCTGCAAACGCTGACATTGCTTTCGTATACCTAATCGTCTTACTGTCAATTGCCTGTGCTGCTCCCAGCGGGTAGTGATCGGGAACTAAATCTGCTCCTACCTCCGGCTCCCAGTAGAATACGCCCACGCCCTTATTTCCCGGAACCAGTTTTACCGCTCGAATTGTATTCATCAGCAATTCATACAATTTGTCCCCGTCATTTTCCGGTCCGCCGACTTCGGCAACCATGACAGGCTTCTGATATCTCTCTGCATAGGTAGATAAAACAGCAGCAGGAATATCAGCTTCAATTCCATACCTTCCCCAGAAAGGATAATGAGAGAAGCCAAGGATATCAGTTTTTCCTCCATATTTGAAGAAACTGTCCAAAAATGGGATTATCCAGTCAGACATTTGCATTCCTGCCGTATGCGTAATAACTTTACTGTCAGGAAAAATCTCTTTTACCGCATCATATCCGGCATTCAGCAGCTTTACCAAATCATCCGGATGCTCTTTAAAGCTTCCCAGCGGAAATAAAATTCCTCTGTTGATTTCGTTGCCGACCTCCACCCACTCCGGTTCAATATTATTTTCTTTAAGCAATGTAAGGACTTCCTTTGTATGTTCGGAAACCCTTTTTATTAAACCATTAATATCTTCATTAAGCCACGCTTCCGGAATATCCTGGTACTGCGGATCTGAAAAATGGTCGCTGTAATGAAATACAATCATTATACGGAGTCCTTTATCCGCAGCTCTTTTTGCCGCTTCAAGAACGCCTTTTGCATCACAATAACCAAGATAACAACGGGTATTTTCATCCTTCTGCCATTCAGCGTTTTCGGGAGGATTGACAAAAACTCTGAGTCTTACGGAATCCGCCCCCATCTTAATCAATTCATCTAACGGCTCTGTGGGATTTCCATTGCAGTCTTCCCAGTGAATTCCTTTATCCTCCAACTGTTTCATCCATCCAATATCAACCCCATATGCTATATTTCCCATCAGTTTCAACTCCTTATGTTTATACAGCTTCGTGTAGATTTTCTAAGTGAAATCTCATATGCAACAGAATTTCTTATTTTGTATTGTTTCCCGGACAGACAATCCAATAGCTGAACGCACAGCTGCGAGCCCCACTGCTTTGTTTTTACCGTTATGGAAGTAATTGCCGGTGAAAAACAGCATAAATTTGTGCTGTCATATAAAGATACAACAGCAATTTCTTCCGGCACACGATATCCTGCCGCCTGTACCCTTGACATCGTCTGGGTGCATATTGCATCATCACCGCATACAATGCAGTCTATCCTATTTTTATTGACATCACTTATTAAATAATCAATCTGTTCCGTATCATAAATAGTACAACATGCGTCATTTCCCGTTACATGACCTTGAATACCTTTTAAAAAACCATCTCTTCTGGCTACGTTTACACGGTATCCCATGTTGGAAATAACCAATCCGAATTTTCTATAGCCGAAGCGATACAGCAGCATTCCCATTTCTTCGGATGCTCCTTTGTTATCCACATCTGCCTGTATGACATTTTCATATTCACAGCTTCCCGTAATTGCAACCGGTATATTCCTCTGAATTAAGTAATCTAAAATCTTGTCTTTTTCAAGACTCCTCATCAAAATAACGCCGTCTATCTTTTCTTTTCTAATCAAAGACTCGATTCCCGTAAGCTCATTTTCCGTCCCTGTGGTAATCAGAACTCCCCAGCCCTGCGCTTCTGCAGCTTCACTGATTCCCAGAAGACTCTCATAAAAATACTGTGTTGTCATGGCATAAGCATCAGAGGGTATAATAACTGCTATTTTTCTGCTGCCCGCATCTGTATTTGATTTATTTTCAAAAACCATTCCACTTTGTCTTGCATATGCACGAATCCGCTCTCTTGTTTCAGTGCTTATCCGCCCTTTCCCTGAAAGTGCCCTGGAAACGGTACTTTTTGAAACGCCCAATTCACAGGCAATCTGATTTAGTGTCATACTGTCTTTCCCTGTTTTGCAAGAGGCCCGGTAAAAACGGGCCTCTTGCTTATTCTGATTACTTAAACGCCAAATTGATATTATCTGGTTGCCAGCCATGCATCATACTGCGCACCAAATTCATCAACAACCTGTGACAGACCTGCCGCTTCACACTTTTCAAGCATTTCATCAAGTGTAGCATCCACATCATCTACCAGTCCTAATTCTAACATAGGAACATATTCATTCAAAACAGAATTTACTGCAGATTTATAAGATGCAATATTGGCATCATCAAATACAAATGTAATGGTGGGATTCATCTCAACTCTGTCTTCCCATGCATCTGTAATTAAGCTTTCCCTTTCAGGAACACCTGCCTCTCCCAGGTCGCCATTCTTAATTGCCCATGATGCAGAAACAACCAGTGCCGGGAAATTAACAGCGTTATCCAATTCCGTATAATGATTTTCTTCATCAATGGAATAATGTTCCCCTTCAATACCCAGAAGAAGTAATCTGTTCAGATAAGTATCATTTTTAATAAGGTCAAGGACTAAAGCTGCCCTTTCCGGATTTTTGGAACCTGCAGGAATAGCCATATCGTTATTGGAATAAGCCTCTGCGCTGACAAGATGGTCTGTAGTTAAATCATATGCCATACAATAAACGCCGTCCGTGCCCTCTGCCTGCTCCATATAGGTAAATACGGAACCGTTCCATGCAATAGAAGCGCCCTGTAAATTTCCGAAAGCATCATCATCTGTTACGGTATTAGTCAATGCGCTTCTGCTCCAGCAGCCTGCATCCGCCATTTCCTTCATATCCTTTGCATAGCTTCTGAACTCGTCAGTCGCATAAACAAGCTGGATATCCTCTTTACTTGGCAGACTTCCATCGTATTTATATATCATGTCAAAATAATCACTGTCAAGTGCAAGGAAGGTATCGAACTGCTGACGGTATACATCCCACAATTCATTATTATCTACGGAAGCTGCCAGTGCATAGATACCGCTTACCGGTGTTTCTTTTTCTGCAACCGTTAACATATAATTCTTATAATCTTCCCAATTACTCAGAGAATTAATACCATATTTATCTGCAATATCCTGTCTGATTGCAACAATCTTCCCCATGGGCTGTGCATAATTGGAAGGAACAGCTATTGTCTTTCCGGATATTGTTGTTTCATCCCAGCTTTCAGGCGCCTGATATTTTGTTGTAAGAGGCATATAGGTACTTCTGAAATCCTCTGTCAGCTCATAGAAGGAACCCTTTGCTGCCTCTGTATACATATAACACCAGGGAGCTGTAAAGATTAAATCCACATCCGTTCCGGCAAGCACCAGAGAATACATAGTCTGGTAATCTGACCAGCTCATGAATGTTGTTGCAATAGAGGTATTAAATGGTTCCAGATACTCGTTAATTAAATCCTGTACCTGATTCCAGTCATTTGGCGTATCCCCAATCAGATACATATTTACGGTATAAGGCTTGCTTAAATCTGTAGATGAATAAAATTCAGGGCTTCCGGCAATCGTACCTTCTCCGATTGCAGCAGGCAGGCTGTCCAACGCGGCGCTTGCAGACGCTGTATCTGTGCTGCTTTCTGCCTTCGACGCTGTATCCTGACTTTCTGTCTTTGATGAGGCAGCGCTGCCGCTGTCACCGCTTCCCCCACAGCCTGCAAGCAATGAACCAATCATACATACACTTAAAAGCATTGCTATAAATTTCTTTTTCATTGTAATCCTCCTTAAATAAATATAGTTTTTGTTATCATTACATCAGCCCTTTACGGCGCCGATGGTAAGACCTTTTACAAAGTATTTCTGAACAAAAGGATAAAGTAAAACAATCGGGCCGGTAGCAATTACCGTCATCGCCATCTTCATACCCTCTAAGGGAATGGAAGGAAGCGCCATGCCTGACTTTTCTGCAACTATTCTCATTGCTTCTGCGCTGCCTATCATTCTCTGCAGATAGTATTGAAGTGTAAACATATTTTCATTTGTTATGTAGAGCATACAGTTGTACCAATCATTCCAATATGCAAGGGCGGAAAACAGACCCAGAGTAGCCAAAAGAGGCTTGCAAAGCGGAAGAATCAGCCTGACAAAAATAACCATATCATTTGCGCCGTCTATCTTAGCCGATTCTGTAATCGCTGCCGGAATTCCCATCATAAAAGATTTTGCAATAATCATATTCCAAACGGAAAACATTAAAGGAAGAATAATTCCAATATAGGAATTCTTAAATCCCAGATACCTGACACAAAGCATATACCATGGAACAAGACCTCCGTTAAATAAGGTAGTAAAAAAGAAGAAAAAGGAAAATTTATTTCTCCATGGAAAATCCTGCCTGGAAAGAACGTATCCCGTCATTGTAGCAAGCAGAACCGCTAATATTGTTCCTATCACCGTAACGCCAATTGTCGTCCCATATGCCATCAAAATCGATATTGGATTTTTAAGGCACAGCAGATAGCTTTGGATATCAAAGGATGTCGGAATCAGTGGATAGCCATCTCTGATTAGGGAGCTTTCCGAAGTAAAAGAAGCCACAATTATTAAGTAAAAAGGAATGACGCAAATAAGTGCAAAAATTCCAATCAAGGTACATCCCACAATATTAACTGCACGTTCATCCTTACTGATGTGCTTTTTATTTATCACAGTTGCTGACGCCATATCTGTAACCTCCTTTATTAATACAAAGCATAGTCAGGATTAACTTTTTTTACCAAACCATTACAGAGCATAATTGTAATAAAGCAAAGTACTGACTGGTATAATCCTGCAGCCGCAGAAACGCCAATATTACCGTCCGTGATCAGAAGTCTGAACACATAAGTATCAATGACATCCGTTACCGGTGTCAGAATTGCGCTGCTTTTAACTGTCTGATAAAACAAACCAAAATCTCCTCTGAAAATATTTCCGATAGCCAAAAGAACCATAACCATCATTGTAGGAATCAGAGATGGTATTGTAATATATCTGATTTTCTGCCAGGCATTTGCTCCATCAATGGAAGCGGCCTCAAACATTTCCTGATCCATTCCCGTAATTGCCGCCAGATATACAACCGACCCATAACCCGTGGATTTCCAGAGTTTTAAAAATATAAGTACTATGGGCCAGGCTTTTGCTGTATTGTATAAGTCAAAGGGCTGTGCTCCCAGCATGGTCAAAATATGATTAAACACACCTTTTTCATAATTAAAGATGTTATACATAATTGCTCCCGCAACTACCCAGCTTATAAAATAAGGAAGAAACATCAGAGATTGTGATATTTTTTTAAATTTCTTACTTATAATTTCATTCAGCAGAATGGCTCCTCCCATTTCAAATACAACTCCCAATGCAATAAATGCAATATTATAGAGCAACGTATTCCGCGTTACCATTCCCAGCTTTCCTGAAATCATAAGAGCCTTAAAGTTCGCCAGCCCGTTCCAGGGCGACTTGTAAATTCCTCCGGCATACTGGTAATTCTTAAATGCCAGCACTATTCCTGTCATTGGAATATATGAGAAAATAATCACATATAATGTTGCCGGCAATAACATTAACAACAGCATCCAATGCTTTTTTATGACTTTGAAAAAACTGTTTTTCTTTGCAACTTGTTGCATTGTATTTCCCTCCCTGAAAATGTTTTTTACTATAATTTAATTTTTACATTTTTATAAAGTGCTTTCAATGACGGTATCAGACATGATATAATATATTTTGTATCAAATATGGGAGTGGATTTTATGAGCAATTTTGTTGCGCAAAAGCAAGATATCAGTAAATATCAGCAAGAGGCAGAAAACTTAAAAGAAAAACTGAACTCATTAAATGCTGAATCTCTGGCTATTAATTACCTGCATGAAAATAGTACAGGCGGCATATTATATTGTATCAATGCGCCCTTTCAGATTACATATGAATATTGCAGTGGGGAAAATGATGACGACTATCTGAATATTCTCCAGCTTCATGAGGGCGGCAGCCTGTACTACCAGAAATCAGTATATCTCCAAAATAAACTGGACTTTGCCCAATATCCTCCCCACTATCATGACTACTATGAATTCATGATTGTGCTTGAAAGTACTGTAACACAACAGATTGAAGGGACTAATTACTCCTATCCTGCAGGTACCTGCTGTCTGATTAACAGAAACCTGTCCCATAAAGAATACTTTTATCCACATTCCCGTGTCCTTTATCTGGGTTTTTCAATTAATCTGCTGAAGGAACTTTTTGACCATGCCAAAAAGTCAGCTATGACGCAGGAATTAAATATATTTCAAACAGATATGTATCAATTTATTGCCAACGATTTGGAAAAAACCACCCAAAGGGCTTACCTGGATTTTATTCCCCTGTATCAAAACGAAAACGGTCCGACAAAGCTTAAAGAGCTGACGGAAAAAATTATTCATAACCTTATGTTTCCGATTTTCGGCTCTTCTTATGCCATATTGGGACTGTTGTGTGAAATACTGTGCTATATATCTTCACCATCTAATTATCATTGCACTTTGGCAAAAATAAGCCAGAGTAATGATTATTTAATCTTTGAAAGAATCCACCATTTGCTGACAGACAATGACGGACGTTTATCAAGACAGGAAATCTCCCAAAAAATCAATTATAGCGGGGATTATATTAATAGAATTGTTAATAAATATACCGGAATGTCCTTACATGATTATGGTATGAGTTTATGCATAAAAAAAGCCGCAAAGTTAATTGCTTCTACCGATCGTTCAATCTCTGATATTGCAACTGCTCTGGGCTTTACAAACAGAACATATTTTTATAAAATCTTTTACAAAAAATACAATGTTACTCCAAAAGAATACCGCGAACAAATTAAGAATGAATCAAAAGATTTATTTTTACATGATAAGCACTAGGAATCATTTAAGCGTTTATACCAGGTACTTTGCTAAGACAATAAAAAAAGCAACCACCCGACCAAGGAATAGGTTGCTTTTTTAAAGCTAACTTATAAACCAGGTGAACCACTTACTATAGGGGCAGCACCTTTTTATGCCTTTATATTATATCATTCATTAAACATTGTGAATGAATATTTTTGAAATATATAAAAGAAAAAACCCTGATAAAATCAAGGTTTTTTCTAAAA
>CAZDPE010000066.1:0-12865 GCA_964507235.1 uncultured Lachnospiraceae bacterium | reverse complement strand
GCATGACCTTGACGAATGCCGCGAGGGTCAATACCCCGCCCCCTTGGGGCGCTTCGGCATGCTTCGATATTATCGTGGGAAAACCGGAACATTGCCATTTCAAATTTCTTATAAATTATATTGACATTCCACTGCTTGTCTGTATAATTAATATCAGCGTTTGAGTTTAGTGTTAGTAAACTTTTAGTTTACGACAATAGAAAGTCCGCAAAGCGTGCTTTCTATTGTTTATTATTGCTTTGTTTCACAGACAGCGCAGAAAGGCATGGCATTTATGCAGATAGGAAATAAAATTAAAGATTTACGGATTCAGAAAAATTTGACTCAGGAAGAACTGGCTGACAGATGCGAGCTTTCAAAAGGCTTTATCTCCCAGCTGGAAAGAGATTTAACCTCTCCTTCCATCGCTACCCTGATTGATATTCTACAATGTCTTGGCACCGATTTAAAAGAATTTTTCAATGATTCCGCAGAAGAACAGATTGCTTTTAAGGAATCTGACTATTTTGAAAAAATTGATGAAGAACTAAAAAACAAAGTTGAATGGATTATTCCCAATGCACAAAAGAATATGATGGAGCCTATCAGGCTTACACTTTCTCCCGGAGGCTCCACTTATCCCGATAATCCCCATGAAGGTGAAGAATTCGGTTATGTGCTTTCCGGCAGTATCACACTGATTCTGGGGAAACGGGCCATTATGGTAAAAAAAGGGGAATCTTTTTATTTTACTGCAAACACAACCCATTATATAAAAGCAAACGAAAAAACAGGGGCTGTGCTTATCTGGGTCAGCACCCCGCCCAGCTTTTAAAGAAAATAAATTATTTACATACGCAGGAGGGTTTTTCCATGAATAAAATTTTAATTGATTTACAAGACATTACGAAATCCTTTGACGGACAGTTGGTTTTAGATGATTTAAATCTTTATATCAGAGAAAATGAATTTTTAACCCTTCTGGGCCCCAGCGGCTGCGGAAAAACTACCACTCTGCGCATTTTAGGCGGCTTCGAAACTCCCGATAAGGGATGCGTTATTTTTGATGGGAAGGATATTACCAAAATGCCGCCTAATAAAAGGCAGCTCAATACTGTTTTTCAAAAATATGCCCTTTTTACCCACATGTCCATTGCTGAAAACATCGCTTTCGGCCTGAAGATAAAAAATAAAAGCAAATCTTACATAAATGACAAGATAAAGTACGCCCTGAAGCTGGTAAATCTTGAGGGCTATGAAAATCGTATCCCCGACTCCTTAAGCGGCGGGCAGCAGCAGCGAATTGCCATTGCCAGGGCTATTGTAAACGAGCCGAAGGTGCTGCTTCTTGATGAACCTTTAGGCGCTCTTGATTTAAAGCTCAGACAGGATATGCAGTATGAACTGATTCGCTTAAAAAATGAACTGGGAATTACTTTTATCTATGTCACTCATGACCAAGAAGAAGCCCTCACTATGTCAGATACCATTGTTGTTATGAATCAGGGATATATCCAGCAAATCGGAGCGCCGGAGAAAATCTACAATGAGCCTGAAAATGCTTTTGTTGCCGATTTCATCGGGGACAGTAATATTATTGGCGCCACCATGATCGAAGATAAACTTGTGGAAATACTGGGTACACGCTTTCCCTGCGTGGACACCGGATTCGGTACAAATAAACCCGTGGATGTTGTCATCCGCCCGGAGGATGTCATTCTCTCATCTCCCGATAAAGGCAGAATTAAAGGCATTGTCACCCATCTTATCTTTAAAGGCGTCCATTACGAAATGGAAGTTACCGCTAACGGATATGAATGGCTGGTTCATTCTACCGGCATGTTCCCTGTAGGGACTGAGGTAGGTATCGATGTTGACCCTTTTAATATTCAGATTATGAACAAACCTGCTTCTGAGGACGAGGAGGCTTCAAAAATTGATGAATAAAACAAAAAAGAAATTATTGGGTACTCCCTATTTCATCTGGTCTGTTATTTTTATTGTAGTTCCCTTATGTATGGTATTTTATTACGGACTGACGGACAGAACGGGAGCCTTTACACTGGATAACATTCTTTCCATTGCTTCACAGGAACACAGAAAGGCTCTATGGCTGGCGCTTCTGCTTTCCCTGATTGCCACTGCCATCTGCCTCCTTCTTGCTTATCCTCTGGCAATGATTTTAAGCAATATGAAGGTTAATCAGCACAGCTTCATTGTGCTGATTTTCATCCTGCCCATGTGGATGAACTTTTTGCTTCGTACACTGGCATGGCAGACTTTACTGGAAAAGACAGGCGTAATTAATAACATACTTACTTTTTTACATCTACCCGCACTCAATATTATTAATATGCCTTATGCAATTGTTCTGGGTATGGTTTACAATTTCCTTCCCTTTATGGTTCTGCCCATATACAATTCACTGATAAAAATTGATAAAAATGTAATTAATGCCGCCAGGGATTTAGGTGCAGACAGCCTGCAGGTCTTCCTGAAAATCACTCTCCCACTGACTGTTCCCGGTATTATCAGCGGTATTACCATGGTATTTATTCCGGCTCTTACCACCTTTGTTATCAGTAATCTGCTTGGTGGAAGTAAAATTCTCCTTATCGGCAACGTGGTTGAACAGGAATTCACCCAGGCAGGCAACTGGCATTTAGGCAGCGGGCTTTCCATTGTTCTGATGCTGTTCATCATTGTTAACATGATAGTTTCGGCTGTCTTTGATAAAGATGGGGAGGGCTCCGTATTATGATTAAAAATACTGCAAAGAAAATATATGTTTTTCTGATTTTTGTATTTTTATATGCTCCTATCGTTACACTGATAGTTCTTTCCTTTAATGCCAGCAAAACAAGGGCAAAATGGGGAGGCTTTACTTTTAAATGGTATGGCTCTTTATTTCAGAATCAGGATATTGTGCAGGCGCTGATAAATACTCTTTTGATTGCCCTGATTGCATCTGCAGTGGCAACAGTGGTTGGCACTATTGCCTGCATAGCCATAACAAATATGAAAAAACGCTCCCGCACAATTATCATGGGTATTACAAACATTCCCATGCTGAATGCGGATATTGTTACCGGGATTTCCCTGATGCTGCTGTTCATCAGCCTGGGACTCCGGTTCGGAATGGGAACTATTTTGCTTTCCCATATTACCTTCTGCATCCCTTATGTAATTTTAAGTGTCATGCCGAGGATGAAGCAGTTGAATCCCAGTACCTATGAAGCTGCCCTCGACCTTGGTGCCGGCGCAGTTTACGGTTTCTTTAAAGTCGTTTTTCCTGATTTGCTGCCGGGAATTCTTTCCGGCTTTTTAATGGCTTTCACCATGTCGCTGGATGACTTTATTATTACACATTTTACCAAGGGTGCCGGAGTGGATACTCTTTCCACAAAAATTTATACCGAGGTAAAAAAAGGCATTAAACCGGAAATGTATGCCTTGTCCACTATAATTTTTATTACAGTATTGCTGCTTTTGCTTCTGGTTAACAAAGCACCTTCTGATAAAAAAACACAAAAAACTGATTAAAGGAGAAAAGTTATGAAAAAAATTTATTGTTCCATTCTTGCTCTTTGTGCTGTTTTTTCCTGTATTCTTACCGGATGCGGAAACTCCGGGAGCGATGAAAACGGTGAAGTTATTGTTTACAACTGGGGTGAATACATTGACCCTGAAACCATCACCATGTTTGAAGAGGAAACGGGCATTAAAGTAGTTTATGATGAATTTGAAACCAATGAAATTATGTATCCCAAGGTTGAAACCGGCGCTACTGCCTATGACGTCATTTGCCCTTCCGACTACATGATTCAAAAAATGATCGACAATGACCTGCTTGCTGAAATTAATTTTGACAATATTCCCAATGTTAAAAACATAGGCCGGCAATATTTTGAACAGTCACAGGAATTTGACCCGGAAAATAAATATTCCGTTCCGTATTGCTTCGGTACTGTAGGCATTCTTTACAACAAAACTATGGTGGATGAACCTGTTGACAGCTGGTCCATTCTTTGGGACGAAAAATATGCTGATAATATTTTGATGCAGGATTCTGTCAGAGATGCTTTTATGGTTGCACTTAAACTCAATAATTTTTCCATGAACACAATGAATGAGGAGGAACTTCAAATTGCCAGGGACGCTTTGATTGAGCAGAAACCTCTTGTTCAGGCTTATGTTATCGACCAGGTAAGGGACAAAATGATTGGCGGCGAAGCCGCTCTCGGCGTTATTTATTCCGGAGAAGCAATTTATACCCAGAGAGAAAATCCTGATTTGGAATACGCAATTCCCAAAGAAGGCACTAACGTATGGATTGATTCCTGGGTAATTCCCAAGAATGCTCCCAACAAAAAAAATGCAGAAAAATTCATTGATTTCATGTGCCGTGAGGATATTGCCCTTATGAATTTTGAATATATCACTTATTCCACTCCCAATACCGCTGCACAGGCATTGATTGAGGACGAGGATATCAGAAATTCAAAAATTGCATTTCCTGACTTCAGCCAATATGAAAATCTGGAAACTTTTCAGTATTTAGGTACTGAGGGTGATGATTTGTATAATAATCTTTGGAAAGAAGTAAAATCTGAATAAACACAACAGAAAAATATCAGCGGCCAATTTCATTTCTGATAATTGACCGCTGACATTTTACATATGAAGATAGGCATTTCTTTCCTTTTCCATTTCAAGATACATCTGCAGTACAGTCCACCTTTTATTAGCAGGGGTGGCTACTGCCTTAAAATCGATGTAAACGCTGTCCTTTTTTAAAGCACGAAGCAGAACATCCAGTCTTTTATCCGAAAATCCCTCAAGCACAATCATGCTTTCAGAAACAGCGCTCCCTTCATAGCTCCCTGAAAGAGGATTATGCTTCTGCTCAAATAAATCTCCAAGCAGCTGATAAAAATCCCTTCTGTCAACACTATAAAGCTTTACTCTCATTCCTGCCGCTATCTGTTTCAATTTCTGAAAATTTTGCCCTTCCAACTGAAAAGCTAATATTTTTTCCACGTCTGTCTCCTGATAATTCCTCATTATTTCTTTGCGCCGTCAGCTGCGAATCTGTCCATTTCCTTTAATAGTATATTTGTATGATGTCAGTTCTCTAAGCCCCATTGGGCCTCTGGCATGAAGCTTTTGTGTGCTTATGCCGATTTCCGCACCGAAACCAAATTCAAATCCGTCAGTAAACCGGGTGGACGCATTCAAATAAACACAGGCTGCATCCACTTCATTTAAAAATCTTTCGGCATTTTCCATATTTTCGGTAATAATGGATTCCGAATGCTTTGTATTATACTTATTGATATGGTCAATGGCCTCATCAATATTTGAAACGGTCTTCATAGAAATAATATAGTCAAGATATTCTGTTCCATAATCCGTTTCCGTTGCCGGAAGACATTCTATTATCTGTCCTACCTTCTCATCCCCCCGGATTTCCACCCTGTATTCGTTTAATTTTGCAGCCAGGACAGGAAGCAGCTTTTCCCTGACAGCTTCATGGATTACCAGAGATTCACAGGCATTACATACACCGATTCTCTGTGTTTTTGCATTAATAATTATGGGTACAGCCTTTTCCAGATCAGCAAACTCATCCACATAAATATGACAATTTCCTGTGCCTGTTTCAATAACCGGGATAGTACTGTTTTCCACCACGCTTCTGATAAGTCCTGCTCCGCCTCTTGGAATCAGAACATCCACATATTCTTTCATCCGCATAAATTCCTGTGTCACACTTCTGTCCGCAGACTTAATCAGCAATATGGCATCCTGCGTTACCCCTGACTGCTCAAGCGCTTTTCTGATAACATCAGTAATTGCTTTATTAGAGTTAAGAGCATCGCTGCCTCCCTTTAATATTACAGCATTACCGCTTTTAAAGCACAGACCGAATGCATCCGCTGTCACATTGGGTCTTGATTCGTAAATAATGCCGATAACACCCATGGGCACACGTTTCTTCTCAATTCTAAGCCCGTTAGGACGCTCAAAAGCTTCCATAACCTCACCGATGGGGTCAGGCAGCTTTACAATCTGTAACAGCCCTTCCGCCATTCCCTCAATTCTCTCTTTTGTCAGTCTGAGCCTGTCTAACAGCCCGCTGTTCATTCCTTTTTCCTCACCGTTTTTAATATCAACAGCATTGGCTGCAAGAATACTGTCCTTATTTTCTGTCAGGGCATCGGCAACAGCTGCAAGAGCCCTGTTTTTTTCCTCCGTACTCAGCTTCTGCACCTCATACTTTGCAGCAGCTGCCTTTTTCCCCAATTCCTCCAGCATACTCATGATATCCGCTCCTCTTTCTTCTGCTCTTATTCCTTATTTGATAATTTCCGTTTCCGTCACAACCATATCCACTCTTTTATCATGCTCATCCACAGGAACCTGCTTTGCAATCTGGCAGTCAAATGCAAGCCCTGCTTTCGTAAGATTCGGAAATTTATGTATCAATCTGTCGTAAAAGCCTTTCCCATAGCCCATACGTCCAAGTGCTCTGTCATACACGGAACCCGGCAGCAAAAGAAAACATTTCTTTTCATCTGCAAGCTGCTTTGTGAAAAGCTTTTCAGTATTTTTTTCCGGTTCCCTGATTCCCTGATACCCCGGTCTTAAATCTGTCAGCGAATGGATTTCATAAAATTCCACATCGAACCCTTCCACCCGGGGAGCAAACACTCTTTTTCCGCCTTCTGAAAGTAAAATTTCTTCCACCAGTCCGGTGGTCATTACTTCGCTGCGGTAATCCAGATACACAAGAACAATATCCGCATCTCTGAAATCCGGCTCCTTTTTCAGATTTTCCCAGATTTTCATGCTTTTTGAAAGCCGCTCATTTTTAGTCAAACGATCTCTGTTTGCCAAATACTTACTGCGAATGCTCTGTTTGCCTGTACTTCTCAAGCTTTCCATAAAACACTCCTCCTTACCTGTTAATTTTCTGCAATTTGCCTTGCAATTTCTTCCGCCACTTTAATCCCGTCCATAGCAGCTGATGTAATTCCTCCCGCATAACCGGCGCCTTCTCCGCAGGGAAAAATACCGCGAATGGGCGACTGAAATTCTTCATCTCTGATAATTCTGACAGGAGATGAGGTTCTGCTCTCCACTGCGTCTATCAAAACATTTTCATGATTAAATCCGGATATAATCTTTCCAAACTGCTCCATTCCTTCTACAAAACAACGATTTAATTCTTCCGGCAGGATTTCATGAACTTTGGCATAACACCATTTTCCCTTGACAGCAGGTTCAAATGCATCCGTTACCATTCCCCAAACCTGCCCGGCATCAGAAGATTTTTCCTGAATGGTTCTGTTTTCAAGTCTATTCTCCTCCATAACAGCATTTCTGAAATCTCCGTATCTTTCTACCGGTATTTTTCCTTCACCTGCCTGAAAAGTTTTTTCCTCCAGCCTTCTCTGAAATTCAATTCCTGCAAGGGGATGACTGCTTCCATAGTCCTTCGGGGTCACTGATATAATAATGGCGCTGTTTGCATTTTTTCCGCTGCGGCCGCTGTAACTCATACCGTTCACTGCAAGCCGCCCCTCTTCCGATGAGGCATTTACCACATAACCGCCGGGACACATGCAGAAGGAATACACGCCCCTTCCGGAATTTGTGGATGCAGCAAGCTTATATGACGCATTTCCAAGCGTCAAAACTTCCGTCCTTCCATATTGAGATAAATTAACCAGCTTCTGGGGATGCTCTACACGAAAGCCTACAGCAAATGGTTTGGCTTCCATTGCCATTCCCAGATTATAAAGTTCCTGAAAAGTATCCCTGGCACTGTGCCCCGGCGCAAGTACCACATACTCGGCCGGCAGCTTTTCGCTTCCATTAATGATCAGTCCTTTTACTTTGCCGTTTTTTACTTCAAAGCCGGTAACTTTTGACTCAAACCGTACTTCTCCTCCCCTGGAAATAATTCGTTTTCTCATATTCCGAATTACTCCGGCCAATACATCTGTGCCGATATGTGGTTTATAATCATAAAGAATCTCTTCAGGGGCTCCTTCCTTTACAAAAACAGAAAGCACCTCTTTATTTCTTCCGTATTTATCCTTTACAAGGGTATTTAGCTTTCCATCTGAAAATGTGCCGGCACCGCCTTCCCCGAATTGCACATTGGATTCCGTATTCAGCTCACCCGTTTTCCAGAAATTCTCAACATCCTTAATCCGTTCTTCTACAGGCTTTCCTCTTTCCAGCAATATCGGTTTAAATCCTGCCTCAGTCAGCATATATCCGCAGAAAATCCCTGCCGGGCCTGTCCCTATAATAACCGGACGGACCTTTCCGCAATAGCCTGATATGGGAAATCGGTACTTTTTTTCTTCGCAAATTGTTACCTGCTTCTTATCACATCGTTTATAAACCTCTGTTTGGTTCTCCACCAGAATGTCCAGTACATAGTTAAAAAAAAGCTCCGGCTTTTTTCTGGCATCCACCGACCGTCTTACTATGCTGATTTCAAACATCTGCTTTGTGCGAAGGAGCTTTCTTACCTTCTGCACAAGTTCTTCATCCGTATGCCCCACCGGCAATTTTAACTGATTAATCCTTAGCATTAAAAGTCCCTTTTCCGTTTTCCATAATAAGTTCTTTTGTGGAATTTCCTGCCGCATTCCTGCCGGCAATATATCCGCTGGTCCATGCCCATTGCAGATTATAGCCGCCGCACTTTCCATCCACATCCAAAAGTTCGCCTGACAGATAAAGCCCGGGTTGTTTTAATGAAGCAAGCTGCATATCCACTTCATCAAACCTTACTCCGCCTGCACATATCTGAGCATTTTCCATGCCGTTTACCGCTTCTATATGTACCACCAGATTCCGATAAGACTGCATCAGCTCATTTATCCTTTGAAATTCCAGCTTTTCTACCCTGTCTCCGGGCTTCAATCCCTCTTTTTTTATCATAGACTGATTTATCTTTTTATTTACAGTGCCAAGCAGAAATTCCTCTAAAGAAGCATCCTGCATGACATCAAATCTGTTTCGGATTGTATATAAAAATGCTTTTTCTTCATAACCGGGAAAAAGATTCAGCCTGACATAAACTTTTTTTCCGGCATCTAAGGCATATGCAGCTGTCCGGCTGAATTGAAATACCGGAATGCCTGAAATGCCATATTCCGTAAACTGAACCTCACCCTGCTCTTCGGAAAGCATTTCATTATCGGCATACAGCTCTGCTTTAGCCTGACATCTTACTCCTGCCATTCCTTTAATAAAGCCATCTTCTGACCTTAACTGAACAAGTCCCGGCATTATTTTCTGCAGGGTATGCCCGAAATTTTGAGCTATCCGATATCCCGTCATCCCTTCGCCTTTTCTTTGTGAAGCCGGGCCGCCGCAGGAAAGAATAACTCTGTCAAATTCAAACTGCCGTCCTTTTTCTTTCACAATAAATTTCTTCTTCTTTTTTTGAAACCAGACATCGGAAACTTCTGCTTCCGTATGAATTTCTATTCTTCTGTCATTCAGCAGTTTTCTGAAAATATCAAGTACGGTAGATGCCTGTTCGGAATATGGATATAAATATCCGTTTTTATTTCTTATCATCATACCATTACTTTCAAAAAAATTAATGGTATCCCACAAAGAAAATACAGAAAAAAAACTGCTTAATTTTTCTTTGTTATCACAATAATATTTATCCATATCAAACTCAAGATTGCTAATATTACATTTACCGTTTCCCGTAGCCAGAATTTTTTTCCCTATTCTGTCATTTTTTTCAAAAATAGTTACTTCTGCCCCATATTCTGCCGCTGTTACAGCAGCCATCATTCCTGAGGCTCCTGCACCAATAATTCCTACCCTCATTTTTACCATCCTTATTTATTCTCGTGGGCAATGAGTCAAAGCCATGCCTGCATGACCCTGGCGAATGCCGCAAGGGTCAATCCCCAGCCCTTTAGAACGTTCAATTTCCATGCCTCGCTGCTTGCAGCAGGGTTATTGATTAACTGGAATATGATTCAAGAAAATTATACAGTTCATTTTCCGTTTCAATATACTTCATACGCATGATTTCATCCTGCAGAACCTGAGGTAAATCTTCTGTCCGTATTCCCGTATTCATATAGATATGTGCCAGGCTCTTATCATAAACCACCACATAATGGTCTTCATTTATCAGAAAAAAACCCTCTTCTTCTTTTTCATAACTTTTTCTGATAACAACCCTTGCGGGTGAAAAGGACAAAAGCTCAATATATTCAAATCCTTTTTCCAAATCGGTAAGAGATGGGCTTTGCCCATATTCTTTCAATTCTTCTTCCAGCTTCTGTCTAGTGAGTCCGATATATTTATCCGGTGTTATCTCTTCCGTTTCCACTGTTTCACCCGTTACGGCATCATAATTTAATACTACATAATTAGTATCTGCAGAAATAACAGGCTCTTCAAGATATCCTGTTTCCAATACCGGTTCATCTGCCTTCTGCACTTTCTGTAAATTTTCATCCTTTTGTGTTGACTCCTGCTCCTGATGTATTCCCGGATAGAAAAATTCCTGTATTGCCATATTAGAAGCAAATCCTAATCCGAACATGGCAGCAGGATAAATAAAAAACAAGCTGATACATTTTACAAATTTCATAGTATTATACACCTTTACTATTTCTTTATAAACAGTATCAGCCAAAAAAGCAATTTCTATTCTTTACATAAAATGCAGCAGCTTTCCCAGTCTGATCATGATTTTCCCTAATGACATATTCTTTAGCTCATTTTCTGTAACACCTCTTATTACAATAAGAAGAACCATATAAATAATAATACCAACAGGAAGACATATGACCAAAGCTATAACCGAACCTGCCAGGGATATAAGCAATTTATTCAGCAGCATCGCTATGATGCCTGCAATTCCTGCCACAATTACAGTAAAGGCTGCCGCTTTCAGCCATTCCTGCTTATACTGAAGAATGCGGCAGAGCAATAAAAATCCGGCTGCCAGCAAAATACCGTAAAAAACAATATTACCGATAATTACCGCCGTTATGGAAAGCGCTGTGCTGCCAAGTAACAAAACTATAGTAACAATATGGAATATCAGAGAAAGCGCAGCATATCCGATAACATATTTCATACACTTCATACGCACCAGCATATTAGCAAAAAATCCGGAAAGCACATTTAATACAATAATAACACTGCCCCACATTACATAAGAAGCGGTCACTGCATTATTTCCTTTAAAAAATAAGTCCAAAAGATTTTCTGCAAATACTGCAATGAATACAGATGCCGGAACTGAAATCAAAAGGAGCTGATGTATCAATGTACCAAGCTTTTCCCTTGCTGTTCTGTATTCCTCCCTTTCCGCCCAATATGCTATTCTTCTGGTCTGTTCAAAACCGGTTAATGAAATTAATGCCCCCGCTATGCCGATAATTACAGCATATTTTCCGTAATAATTCCCCCACTTAGCCACAGAATCCGTTGTTTCCTGAGAGAATCTGATAAAAAGACAGGCATCCAGCAGGCCGGGCAGCTGAAATAAAATTTGATATAAAAGATATGGAAACGCGGCTGCCGTCAGCATATGCACAATGTGAAATACTTTATCCTGATTTTTCTGTATATCTTTGGATATCTGCCTTTTTGCATTTCCATGATAAAGAAAGAATAAAAGCAGCATATGCAGAAAACAGAAAACAGAAGCTGTCAGAATACCTATGCTTGCTCCCATGGCCCCATAAGATGCCGCATAATCCTCATTTTGAAGAAGTGCAGAAACTTTCTCTCCATATTGGTGCAAAAGACCTGCTCCTGTCAAACCGCTGATTATCATAAAAAGCGTTTCAAGAATTTTGGAATGTATTGCAGGAACCCTGGAACCATTTCCCTGAAAATAACCTTTAAAGGCCCCTGTCAGCATTTGAAAAATAATGGCCGGCGCCATAAAACTGACTGCCATACCTGCCAAAGGCATTTTTACCACATTTTCTGCAAACGCATGACCTGCAAATACAAAAAGAATGCTTAAAATTCCGCCCGTTACCAGCGCAAGCAAAAAAGCGCCGCGCAATACCTTATCCGCATTTCTGAACTGCTCTCTTCTGATTCTGTACCGTACAAGATTTGAAACTGCTTCCGACAATCCATAGGATAAAATACATCCTGCCAAAAGATACAGTTCATTTGCAATACTGAAATAACTAATTCCTCTCTCGCCGATGATATATGTCAGCGGTATTCTGTAAATCAGACCGCAGATACATGCCAATACACTTATAACAGCCAAGGCATCTTTTTTGTATGCCGCCTTATCTTTTCTCTCTGGTTTATTCATAAATACTCCTGTTTTTCTTACTGCCTGTCACGAGTAATGGAAAGCTTTAAAAGAACTTCTTCCTGC
This sequence comes from uncultured Lachnospiraceae bacterium, assembly GCA_964507235.1. Lineage (GTDB taxonomy): Bacteria > Bacillota > Clostridia > Lachnospirales > Lachnospiraceae > Suilimivivens. The sequence continues at coordinate 471 of CAZDPE010000066.1, read as the reverse complement.
TTTTGTTCCATCACTTTAGCTTCTTCTTCAGTCATATGGTCATAGCCGCACAAATGCAATAAACTATGGGCAACTAAAAATGCAAATTCTCTTTTTTCGGAATGTCCGAATTTTATTGCCTGCTCTTTTACTTTATCTGCAGAAATAATAATGTCACCTAAAATAAGCTCCCCACTGTCAGGATCAAAATAATCTGCTTCCTGCTCTTCCACAATGCCAAAGTCTGCTTCTGCACTGAAAGGAATCATGGGAAAGGAAAGCACATCCGTAGGAGAATCAATATTTCTATACTGCTTATTATATTCCTGAATACCTTCATTATCTGTAATCAGCAGGTTCACCTGAGCCTCATAAGGACAGTCTTCCTGTCTGAGCACTTCATCAAATACATCATCCAATATCTTTTTAATATCAAAATTAAACTGCGCATCCGTTTCATTCTCAACGTAAGAAGTCATAATACAAGGTTTC
>CAZDPE010000065.1:0-13084 GCA_964507235.1 uncultured Lachnospiraceae bacterium | reverse complement strand
GGCATTCGTCAAGGTCATGCAAGCATGACTTTGACTCATTGCACGCGGAAATAAACGACATAATTCTATATCAGTCTTTTAAGCTTGTTTTTTATTCTTTGCAGCGCATTGTCCGTAGACTTATCATCCTTACCGAGTACCTTCGCTATCTGCGTATACTTCATTCCCGTCAGGTATAAATCCAGCACCTGTTTCTCAAAGCTGCTCAATTCCTTTTCAATCGTTCTTTCAATCAGCTCCACATTTTCCCTGTCAATAAGAAGCTCCTCCGGATTTCTCTCCGATTTTGAAATCATGGAGTTAATCATTTCCCATTCTTCTCCCTCTTCCTTTTCAGAGGAATTTGCATATAGGGATATATAAGTATTTAAAGGCGCATGCTTCTGTCTTCCCGCTGCCTGCACGGCAGTATACATCTGCCTGGAAACGCATAAATCCGCAAAAGTAAAAAAGCTGGCATCCCTGCCGATATCATAATCCCTGATTGCCTTAAACAGTCCAATCATTCCCTCCTGAATCAGATCCTCTCTGTCCGCGCCCAAAATATACATGGATTTTGCCTTGCTTTTCACCAAGTTCTTATATTTATCCATAATATAATCTGTAATCAGCTCTTCTCCGTCCCTCAGCCGCACAATCAGCTCTTCATCCGAATACTGCTCATAATCACCGCTCATATCCCTCTCCGTTCCCGTAACGCTCGTTATATCATGAACTTCGTTCATGATCGCCATTCGCCGCTCGCTTCCTCCTGAATTTTAATAAGCTCCGCCGCTATATGCTCTGCAAGAATCCGATATCCCATTTCATTACCATGCACGCCATCCGGCATAAAACTGTGAATAACTGCTGCATCATGAGTATCCAGCAGATTAGAGTTATATAAATCAATTACCGGCACCTCATATTCTTCTGCCAGCTGCTTCATAATTTTTACAAAAGAAGCCTGGGGCAGCAGATAACTTCTGTCTTTACGAAGCATATCATGAAGTACATTGGAAAGAGGTGTTGCCAGAATAACCTGCGCCTTTGGATAATCCGCTTTCAATTTTCTCAAAAGCTCGTCCAGATCACCTGCAAAGGTTCTTTCCTTTCTTTCCTCCAGGGAACCGAGTTCCGCCTCCGATGCACAAAAACCGTCATTGGTTCCTCCCATTACGATAATAATATCCGTATCTTCCGGAATGCTGCTGTATCGGTCCACAAAAGCATTCTCCCAATAACGACCGATAGAGGAGCCGCCAATCCCAAGATTCACCACTTCCCCTGCGTTTAAGATTTTACAAAGCTGCGAGGGATAGGACATACTTTCATAATCCTCAAGCTTATCCAGATTGGAAGCAGCTGTAATGCTGTCGCCCAGACAGGCTATCTTTACATCTGAAAAATCAATACTGTTTCCCGCTATGATTTCTTTGTCTGCCTTATTAATCTGAATCGTTTCCTCATAAGAAGCACAAATCCGCCCCTTCCGCAGGTCATTCCCCGATACGGCATTGCCGGAAATAAAGCTGTCAAATACAATATTACCGGAAACTATGTTGCCTGAAACCGTATTGCCGGAGATTGTATTATCCGAAACCGTATTATCCGAAACTGTACCTTCCGAAGCCATGTTGTCTGAAACTGTTCCTCCCCCGGGTTCATTGCCCGAAACAGTTTCCTCTTCTGCCCCATTGTCAGAAACACTTCCTTCTGCAAGTTCTTCCTCCGAAACCATGCCTTCCTGAAGTATGTCCTCTGAAAGCCCGTTATCCTCTCCGGTATTTTCGGGTTCTTTAAGCTGCTCTTCCTGTGAAGGCTGCTCTTCCTGCGAAGGTTCCCCGGACTCTTCAGCTTCCCCGTAGGATTCCACATAATTCAGCCCGTTTTCTTCCATATAGGCTATAAGTGCCTCAGGGTCGCCGGACAGGGTTTCTATTGTTGTCTGCATTTCCCTGACCTCGGCCCTTGCCTCTTCAAAGAAGACCTCCCTCTCCTTTTCCCATTTCTTATCTTCATAATAATTCATTCCTTTATCAATGCCTGCCGCCAACAGCATAATTGCCGTCATTGCAATGAACATCAATAAAACCTTATTAATTTTCCCCATTACTGCCAATCCTTAATTTTTACTGCAATCTTTGACGCACGATTTCATATGCCAATATTCCCGCTGCTACCGACGCATTCAGAGAGTCAATATCTCCCTTCATGGGAATCGAAGCTGTAAAATCGCATTTTTCCTTTACAAGACGGCCTACGCCTTCTCCTTCATTACCTATCACAAGACCTATAGGACCCTTTAAATCCAGATCATACATCCTGCTTCCATCCATATCCGCGCATACGAACCATAGTCCCTTTTTCTTTAAATCCTCAATGGTTTTTACAAGGTTAGTTACTTTTGCCACCGGTGTATAGTTAAGGGCTCCTGCAGAGGTTCTTGCCACTGTTGCCGTAAGTCCCACAGCCCTGTTTTTAGGTATAATCACGCCATGGGCCCCTGCCAGATTTGCCGTTCTGATAATGGCACCCAGATTATGAGGGTCTTCAATATTATCAAGCAGAAAGAAAAAAGGCGGTTCTCCCTTTTTTTCTGCCAGAGCAAACATGTCCTCTATTTCCGCATAGCTGTATGCCGCCGCAATGGCGATTACTCCCTGATGCTTTCCTGTTTTGGAAAGCTGGTCCAGACGCTCCTTCGATACGTATTTAATCTGTGTATCCTTTTTTCCCGCTTCCCTTTTAATGGTCATAACAGGACCGTCCTGACACCCGTCCAGTATATATACCCTGTCGATTTCTTTCCCGGAGCGAAATGCTTCAATAACAGCATTTCTTCCTTCTATGGTAAATTCATTATATCCGGATATTGTTTCTCCCATGATTATCCTCCACATTTTACAATTCTCTATACAATCTTTTTATATGCATTTCTTTGTTTCCTACAGGGTCATCCCTAATTTGTGCAGGCCATTTTTCAGCAATTCCAGAATTCTTCCCATTCTTCCGAGAAGATACAGATAACCTACAAGAGCTTCCAGAGCTGTTGCCTTTCTGTAATCGCATATGGAAGCGTTTTTTGCACTTGTGTAGGATTTCGCATTTCTGCCCCTTTTGTACACTGCCAGTTCTTCCTCTGTCAAATCGGGCAAAAGCGCTTCTATCATGGCAGACTGGGTCTGCGCTTTTACGTAAGTTATCGTTTTATGGTGAAGCTTATTGACCGGTTCATTCCCTCTTTCCACCACTACGGTTCTGATAATCAAATCAAAAACACAATCTCCTATATAAGCAAGCGTAAGAGGTGAATATGTTCTGATATCCACCTCCTTCAAATCAAAATTCTTTTTAATCAAATCAAGTATATCTATGCTCTCTTCCATTTAACTCCCTCTCGGGTATCCTCCAAAATAATGCCCTTCTTTGCGAGTTCATCTCTGATTTCATCAGCACGCTTAAAATTCTTTTCCTTTCTGGCAGCCTGACGTTCTGCAATCAGCACTTCAATATCATCATCCAGCATTTCTTCCTTCTTTTCCACAATCAATCCGCAGATATCGGAAAGAGAAAGGACTTCATCCTTAAGCGCCTGCAAAAACTCCTTACTGCCCGCTGCCGATGCATTTGTATTTATAAATTTAACAAGCTCAAAAACAGCGGCAAGGGCATCGGCGGTATTGAAATCATCATCCATTGCCTCATCAAACTTAAAGACAAAACCTTCTGCCTCTTTTAAAAGCGCCTTTTCTTCTTCGCTCATGGTTTCTGCGGAAGCATTTGAAAGCAGATAATTCAGGCTGCTGACACTGGTAACAATCCTGTCATATCCGTTCCGGGCTGCCTCCATAAGCTCCGCGCTGAAATTCAGGGGGCTTCTGTAATGGGCAGAAAGCATAAAGAAACGGAACACCTGCAAATCATATTTTTCACTGATATCCCTTACGGTAAAGAAATTTCCTACGGATTTTGACATCTTCTTATTGTCAATATTCAAAAATGCATTGTGCATCCAGTATTTTGCAAAGGGCTTTCCATTTGCGGCCTCTGACTGGGCAATTTCATTTTCATGGTGTGGGAAAATTAAATCCTCGCCGCCGGCATGAATATCAATTTCCTCTCCCAGATATTTCTTACTCATAACAGAGCATTCAATATGCCATCCGGGACGCCCGTTGCACCAGGGTGCTTCCCAATAAGGTTCTCCTTCCTTTTTCGGCTTCCAGAGCACGAAATCAAGGGGGTCTTCCTTCTGGTCCTCACCTGTTACCAGCAAAGAACGGTTTCCTCCCTGCAAATCATCCAGATTTTTGTGGGACAGCTTTCCGTAGCCTTTAAAGCTTCTGGTTCTGAAATATACGGTGCCGTCCGCTGCCGTATATGCGTGCCCCTTTTCAATCAGGGTTCCTATCATATCCAGCATTCCGCAGATTTCCTCTGTTGCCTTTGGATGGGTAGTCGCCGGTTTTACATTCATTGCCTCCATATCCTTTTTGCATTCGGCAATATAACGTTCAGAAATTACAGATGCATCCACGCCCTCCTCAATTGCTTTTTTTATGATTTTATCGTCCACATCCGTAAAATTGGAAACATAATTTACTTCATACCCCTTATGCTCCATATAACGCCTTACGGTGTCAAACACAATCATGGGACGGGCATTGCCAATATGAATCAGATTGTATACGGTGGGCCCGCAGACATACATTTTAACCTTTCCTTCCTCTAAGGGAACAAATTCTTCTTTTCTTTTTGTTAAGGTATTGTAAATTTTCATGCTGATACCATGCCTTTCTCTGTTATAAATTATCGGATGCCTTTTAACCTTTATTTACCTTCCGGTTTCCTTTTCCTTCTCACTGCGCTGCAGCAGCCTTACTTTCTGCTCCAAGTCAATCAGTCTGTTTGTCAGCTCGGTATTGCTGTGCTGCAGTGCAGTCAATTCCTCTTTTACCGGGTCAGGAAAATGAATCTGATCCATTTCATCCTGGGGGCGGTTAGGATTCACCCGCTTTACCACCCTGCCCGGGACACCTACCACCGTGCATCCGGAAGGCACATCCTCCAGCACCACGCTTCCGGCACCGATTTTACAGTTATCCCCTATGGTACAGGACCCCAGCACCTTTGCACCGGCTCCTATCATGATATTATTCCCCAAAGTAGGATGACGCTTTCCCTGTTCCTTTCCCGTTCCGCCTAAGGTCACGCCCTGATAAAGAGTGACATTATCACCGATAATGGTTGTTTCACCGATAATCACGCCGGAACCATGGTCAATAAAAAAACCTTTTCCAATCCGGGCGCCGGGATGAATCTCTATTCCTGTTTTGCGCACCCCTTTTTGGGAAATCCACCTGGCCATGAAATAATGCTTTTTTAAATACAGCTTATGGGCCATGCGGTATAAAATCATTACTTTAAAACTGGGGTATAAAAATACCTCCATGGAAGAATGGATTGCAGCATCACGCTCTTTAATAATACCGATTTCTTCCTTTATATCACTTATAAATCCCACTGTTTCACCCCTTGGTTTCCTTCATCAGCTCCTGCGGTCACGGCAGTTCGCAGACCGTCTATTACATGAAAAAAGGATAGCTTCATCTTAGAGACGAAGTTATCCGCGGTTCCACTCTATTAGAGGCAAGCCTCCACTCATAACACGTAACGTGTGAATACGTGTCCTGCTACTACTCCTCATCAGGAATCTCTCAGCCTGATATGGATGCTTCACAGAACCTGCTCCCGGACGCACTTCTATTATCCTGTTACAGGAATGCTTTCAGCCGACGGCATTCCCTCTCTGGGAAACAACATCTTAAAGATGTATGATAATATACTCTTTCCGTTCATTGCATTTTGCTGATGTCTTCTATATCAGAATATGCAAAAGCACCGGTTTTGTCAACCGTTTTTTGCCATGCAGCAGCCTCCGCATTTCCCCACACCTGCCATTACATCCTCGCTGCCCACTCCCACAGGACTTGCAAGAAGGCAGATTGCCTGGGAAGAAATACCCTCTCCCGTTCCGGTAAAGCCAAGCCCCTCCTCGGTAGTCGCCTTTACATTCACCTGCGATACTTCTATATTAAGCGCCCGGGCAATATTTCCCCTCATAGTATCAATGTAAGGACGCATTTTAGGCGCCTGGGCAATGATTGTTGCATCGATGTTTTCAATAAAAAAGCAGTTCTCCTCCAAAAGCGCGCCTACATGCTCAAGCAGCTTTATGGAAGAAATCCCTTTATAAGCAGGGTCTGTGTCTGGAAAATGCTTCCCAATATCTCCAAGAGCCGCCGCTCCCAGCAGCGCATCCATAATGGCATGAAGCAGTACATCCGCATCCGAATGTCCTAAAAGTCCCTTTTCACAGGGAATATCCACGCCTCCCAAAATAAGCTTTCTTCCTTCTGTCAATCTATGCACATCATATCCCATACCGATTCTCATAATATAACCATACCTTTCTGCCGTCATCTATCAGTGCCTTAAAACATCCTGCCATCATCTTAACATAAATTTCCCCTCCGGCGGTGATAAATTTTTTCACCTTCACTGGATTTGCCGAAGGATTCAGGGAAAAATTTCATTCATAAACTGTGGCCTTCGTAAACAGTATACCATATCTTATTAATAATCACTCTTTTCAGGAGAAAGTTTTGAAAAAAATCTTAATTGCAGGATACCCACAGCAGACAAAAAACTATGAAAATGCCATAAAGGCCTTAGGCGCATATCCGGTTACCACCCTCCACGTGCCGGACATTACACAGTACGATGGGCTGATTCTGCCCGGAGGCGGAGATATTGATCCCAAACTCTTCGGACAGCTTAATCACGGTTCCGGACCCATTGATGCAAAGCTTGACAGGCTCCAGCTGTCCATTCTGAAGGAATTTATCCCGGAACAAAAACCGGTGCTTGGCATCTGTAAGGGAATGCAGCTTATTAATGTTTTTTTCGGAGGGGATATTCATCAGCATCTTTCTGCCTTTGCCCGTCATCAATATAACGGTGAGGACCAGGTTCATGAAACCTTCACGGAAAAAGGATGTCTTCTGCACAGGCTATACGGTTCTTCCTTTTTCGTAAACAGCGCCCACCATCAGGGCGTTGACACCCCCGGTCATGGAATCCGCTATATACAGTTCTGCCCTGACGCAGTGGTGGAAGGACTTGTTCATACTTATCTTCCCGTTGCAGGAGTACAATGGCATCCTGAACGGATGTGCTTTCAACATAAAAGAAGTGACACCGAAGACGGCTCACTTCTTCTTAAGGCATTTCTTACAAATGCTTTTTAAACATTGCCAGAATACTTTTCACAGATGGAATTCCACTGACAGCCGCTGCAAATATCCTTTCTTTTTCCTGGTTTCAGAATATTTGTTTCCACCAGCTTTTCAAAATCCTTCCACAAAAGCTTTACTCCGCTTTTCAGACCGCAAAGCGCAAGCACCTGACTGTCATAATCCCGTACCTTTTCTTCCGACAGGCAGATTCCCTCTTCATGATTCGGGCAGCAGCTGCAGATATCATCAGTTTCCGCCAGAATACACACCTTGGGATTCTCCGAAAGGAGCTGCTTCATTTTACCCATATGTATTGTAAAATCATTACTATATCCTTTGCCTTCAAAAAAAGCAAGGCACATTCCATGATGTGCCCTGATTTGATACTCCTTCATTTTCTGACCTCTTGTTAATCAACCTTAATAACTTTTGCAAGACTTTTGCTCAGACTAAGGGCCAGCGCAATCTTAATTAAATCAGGAATAATAAAGGGAATTACGCACCACCCGAGTACCGTTGCAAGCCCTACTGCACCGGAATTTTTTGCATAAACAACCAGGAACCATACTGTTCCAATTGCATAACACACGATTAATCCAAGTACCATGGAAACTCCCAGAACCCAAAGCTTTTTACCAAGCAGCTTTTCCATTGCCCACATAATAAGAGCCGAAAAAATAAAGCCGATAATATAGCCGCCTGTATTGCCCAATATAACGTTAAGACCGCCCTGAAATCCTGCAAATACAGGAATACCGATTACTCCCAGCAATATATAGACAAGAACCGCCAGGTTTCCTCTTTTACCGCCAAGTACGCCTACTGCCAGAAATACCGCAAAGGTCTGCAGGGTAAAGGGCACTACCGTAGGGATGGAAATCCAGGAACAGATAGCCATTAAAACCGCAAATAACGCAATATAAACCATATCCTGTGTTTTTATTCTTTGTTTTGTAACTGAAGCTGTTGTCATCACTTTCTCCTCCGTTAAAGTTATTCTGTAAACCTAAAATAGAATAACACCCGGCGGGGCAATTGTCAACCATTATTTATGCTTAGGTTAACAATTGCTTAATTCAGCTTTTTCAGCTCCTCCATAATGAACTGCACATCCTCAGGCCGTAAATAACCCACCTTATGATAGGAAAAGCCCAGATTAACCTCAATAATCTTATAACCCCTGTAAAGATATTCTCCGAATCCGAAATACACTGCTGCCGTATCCGTCAGCACTTCATTAGACAGCGTATCTGAAAAACGGATGCCATTATAATACAAATATAAATGCATTACCTCATGAGCCATAATTGCCGTAAGCACATCCAAATTATAATAATCATGAATCTGCAGATTAATTGTGGTAAAGGCTCCGTTAGTCGAAATCTTACCGGCGTACTCCAAAGCGGCATCGTCCTGAAACTTCAGTTTGATATGGCTTCCGTCTATGCCCATGTGGGCTGAAATACAGCGCATCAGCTGACTTAACAGCTCCGGGCTGCGGGGATTTTCCAAAAGCTTTTTTTCAAGCTCCTCCGGCATGATAAAAGGCTGTCCCGGCTTTTGTTTATTCTTATAAAGAAGCTGAATACAGGAAAGAATCTTTTCCTTATCCACCTTCTTAAAAGCACTTGACGGGACAGGCGCTTCCTTCAGGATAAACCTTTTTATCAAATAATAGCAAAATCCGAAGATTGTCAGCAATTTAAAAATATCATTTAAAGTAATCCTTCCGTCAAACAAAGACACTTTCCTTCTCCTTTCCATCCTGCCTTACCGGGCATCTATCCGGGCCTTCAATTCTTCAAGATACACCCACCTGTCCATTTTTTCCTCTAACAGCTTTTCCGCTTCATCTTTCTCTTCCGTAAGCTTATTCAGCTTTACAAAATCAGTGGCGGCAGCCATAATTTCCTTTTCCAGATTATCTATTTTTTCTTCCAGGGCTGCAATATCATCCTCTATCGTTTCATAATCCCTCTGTTCCTTATAAGTAAACTTCAGCTTATCAGAAGGCTGCTTCCAGTCATTTTTCCTTACCGATGACTTTTCCTGCACCCTTTCATTCTTTTGCTTCCCCGTTTTACCGGCTTCCATTCCCTCTTCTAATGCCAGGCGGTTTCTATAATCCGTATAGCCGCCTTCATGCTGACGCAGGCAGCCGTTTTCTTCAAAAGCAAAAATTCTGCGCACTGTTCTGTCAAGAAAATACCTGTCATGGGAAACCACAACCACAATCCCCGGAAAGCTGTCAAGATAATCCTCCAAAATTGTCAGTGTGGCAATGTCTAAATCATTGGTCGGCTCGTCCAATATCAGTACATTGGGCGCACCCATCAGCACCTTAAGCAGATTCAGCCTTCTCTTTTCTCCGCCGGAAAGCCTGCCCAAAAGTCCATACTGGTCTTTTCCCTCAAAAAGAAACCGCTCCAGCATTTTCACTGCGGACACCGCTCCGTCCTTCGTCTGAACAAATTCTGCAACATCCCTGATATAATCAATAACCTTTTGCTGCGGAGGCATTTCCGTTTCTCCGATTTCCTGAGCATAATATCCGATTTTGACAGTCTGCCCTGTCACAATTTCCCCACTGTCAGGTTTTATTTCTCCCGTCAGCATTTTCATAAGCGTGGTTTTTCCGCATCCGTTTTTTCCGATAAATCCGACTCTGTCATCCTTCAAAAACAAATAGGAAAAACCGCAGATTAATTTCTTTTCTCCATAGCTTTTACTGATATCCCTGATTTCTACCGTGGTTTTCCCAAGTCTTGACACTGCGGAGCTTATTTCCACTTTTCCATCTATTGCAGGCGCCTGCATATTTTTAAGCTCCTCATACCGCTCAAGCCGTGCCTTCTGCTTCGTTGAACGCGCTCTTGCGCCCCTCATCACCCATTCCAGTTCCTTACGCAAAACAGACTGCCTTTTTCTTTCACTGGCAAGGGCAGATTCTTCCCTTTCCGCCTTCAGCTTCAGATAACCGGAATAATTTGTTTCATAAGAATAAATCTTCCCCTTGTCAATTTCAATAATACGGTTTGACACACTATCCAGAAAATATCTGTCATGGGTCACCATAATAACCGCGCCGTTTCTTTTTTTCAGCTGTTCCTCCAGCCAGTCCGCCATTTCATTATCCAAATGGTTAGTCGGCTCATCCAGTATCAGAATATCAGAAGGCGAAAGCAGCGCCGCTGCCAGCGCAAGACGCTTTCTCTGCCCGCCGGACAAATGACTGCACGGCGCTGAAAAATCTGATACGCCCAACTTTGTGAGCATAGTCTTTGCTTCCGTTTCAAAGCTTCCCGCCGTATCATCCGCTTTGCTGCTTTCCCTGCATTTTTTCAGCACTGCATCAATCACAGTGTCTTCCTTATCAAAAACGAGATGCTGGGGAAGGAAGCTGCAAAGGATATGACCTGCCATGGTAACGCTTCCCTCATCCGGTTCCTCCAGCCCTGCCATCATCTTAAGCAAAGTGGATTTTCCGGTTCCGTTAATCCCGATAACGCCTATTTTTTCACTCTCCTGCAGATAAAAAGATGTATTGTCAAATAATTTTCGTTCTCCATATGCTTTTACTATATTTTCAACCGACAGTATATTCATATTAAAGACTCCTTTATGCGCTGTAAATTAAGCTTTTCATTATATAAAATTATAAAAAATCAACGAAATTTGTAAATAAAATTGATAAACTTCCTTACATATTGTATAATTATACTATATATTTTTCAGAAAGGGCTATAAAAATGTCATTATTTCATAACGCATCTGCCACAATTGATGAGCAGATGCTCCTGAGAAAAGCGGATGAATCATTTTATAAATTTTTAGGGCAGAACATTTACGGTTCTGTAATACACTGTATTTATCCTGATGACCTTCATAAATTTAAAGAGGCATTCAATGAACTTACAACCAAAAAGATAGCCCAAAATTTTGTTACTCTCCGAATCAAAGATTTTAACGGGGAATATGGCTGGTTTTTAGTAAAGCTTGCTTATGAACCCTTTAATCTCAACGGCAACCCATTAATCCATCTTGACTTTTCCTCTCTTTCCGAACAATTCAGTTATGACAGCCGGCTTCAGGAAATCAATGATGAATATGAGGTGCTGCTTAACCTTTCAGGCGGAACTATGCTTTCCTATGATTCGGGTACGGGGCTTCTTAATATTTTTACAAACTGCGACGGCCAGCAGGTTTTTCTTTTTCAGGGACTGCTTGAAAACTGGAAAGAACATCTTATAAACGGCAGGCTTGATTCTGATTACGATAACGAGCTCCACGCCTTATGTCTTAATATGGAAGAAGGAAAGAAATCTTTTAAGCATACGCTTCTTACTAACTGCTTTTCCGAAAATGGCAGCATGAATCTCTGTACGTTTAAATGTCAATCCATAAAAAGCGGCGGCGCGGCACATAAAACACTGGGACGCATCACCGTGTCTGGCGAGCACAGGGAGGAGTCCCTTGATGCCGGCTACAGCATGGATACGGGAATTCCTGTCCTCAGCAAAAAATCAATTACCGAATATGCTAAAAAAGCTCTTCTTTCCAACAACAGCAAGGTGCATTTCATCATATTGGATTTGGATAATTTTAAAGCTATCAATGATACCTATGGCCATATGTTCGGAGATGAAGTTCTTGTTAAAGTCGCCGATATTATTAAGGATGCAATCGGCAATGCCGGAATTCTGGGCCGAATCGGCGGAGATGAAATGCTGATAGTTCTTACCGGAATAGCCAATCATGCAGAGCTCAGAAATATGCTCCGTACCATCCGTACCAATATTGAATGGTCTTACAAAGAAAAAAGTGAAGATTTGCATATTACCTGTTCCATGGGCATTGCCTCATATCCCGAGCATGGCAATACCTATGACCAGATTTTCCAGCTTGCGGACAGAATGCTGTATATAGCCAAAAGCAAGGGCAAAAACCGATATGTCATTTATACGCCTGAGATTCATGACCCTGACCTCAATTCTTCCAAAAAAACGGGTGAAAACAGCAGCCTTGAAATGCTGCGCAATGACAGAGCAGGTGTGATACAGAGGCTGATTGAAGATTTTCTTATCCGTAAAATAGTTACTTACGAAACAGCATTAAAGGAAATCGGATTTTGTCTTGAGTTGGATGAAATTGTCATGATTTATGATAATATGCGCGTTTCCTCTACCTGGAATCACAGTGGATTTTTAACGGGCAGTAATGGAGGGGAGTATTTTCATCTCGAAGAAAGCTTTTTGAACAGCTTTAATAAAAATAATGTTTATGCTGTCAACGGCCTTTTTAATCTGGAAGTAAAAGCTCCCAGCCTTTGCGGACTGCTTGCGGAACACGGCATCGAATCGGTTCTCTTCTACAAAATGACCAACCAGGGTGAAATGTTTGGTTACATTATGTTCGCCAAAAAGAACCGAAGACAGATGTGGTCTGAATATGACAAAACATTTCTTGCCTGCATCGGCAAAATATTGGAGTTATCCTTTATATGGAAGTAAGCTAATTCAAAATATGCTATATTAAGGTTACAAAAAGGAAAAGCCGGAAGCGGCTGCCATAAAGTAATTGACTGTTGCTAATGAAAAAAGCCAGTGAAATCAAAAATTTCACGGCTTTTTTAACTTATAGTAGCGAGAGGGGGATTTGAACCGACTCTTGGAAAATAAGAAACCAGTAAAATCAACGTTTTCAGAGGCTTCTAAATCACTAAAAAAAGAAAAATGTCATCATTTGTCATCATTTCATGAAAGCCTGTCAATCCCTTTACCGTAGGCACTTGTTTACCAGTGGGG
>CAZDPE010000064.1:0-13120 GCA_964507235.1 uncultured Lachnospiraceae bacterium | reverse complement strand
ACCAGCCGGTAAAGTCAATAACCCCGCCGCAAGCAGCGGGGCATGGAAATTGAAGCGCCCCAAGGGGCGGGGTATTGACCCTCGCGGCATTCGTCAAGGTCATGCAAGCATGACTTTGACTCATTGCACGCGGGAATAAATTTATATCTGATTGTATCAGGCATCAGCAGGAATTGCAACAGGAACAACCGCCCGGGAATCCCTGATTACCGGCAATTTCAAAAAAGGCGTTTCCTTTCAGGAAACGCCTTAGTTTTTTCACTATTGCCGATATTAAGGAAGCATATCTGTATCACCGAAAGTAGCTTCCCACTTTTCAGTACGCTCATCCATAATTGCCTGACCGCCGGAGCTTAAATAATCTGCCATACCGGAATCCCAAACTGAATCAAAATCAGCTTCCGATGCAGAAACTGCCGTATCATAAACAATATCTCTCTTTTCAGAAAGAGCAGGTCCCATACCTTCTTCTGCTGTAATTGCTCCAACGTTGACATTCTTGCCAACCTTCATATCAGTATTGCAAATCTTGTCAGCTTCTTCAACCAAAGCAGGATCAATTCCTGCGTAACTATATGCTCTTGATTTTACAGTCAAATCAGCATCCTGAAGCTTAAGTCCATTACATGTCATAGTATAATCAATATTCATACCAGAGTTCTGAATAGCATCTCCTGTTGCAGCAATTGTTTCGATTACACCGCCGTCAAGCTTGTTATGTGTTACGCCTTCATCACCAATCTGCAGATATTCAATATGTGCAGGATCGCTTATCCAATCAAGATAAAGCAGGGATGCAAGCGGTTCTTCATTTGTTGCCGGGAAGAATACCTTACGGTCGATAGGACCTGAAACAAATTTAGTATAAGTTCCCTTACTGTCTTCAAAGCAGTCCACTGCTACAAATTTAGCATCTTCGCCAACCAATCTCTGAAGGTTTGCGTTAATACTGTCTTCACCATTTCTGAAAGGATAATCCCAGTTATGTGTAAATGCGCCGACATAACCTGCCTTCATCATATCATCTTCGGTTGTATCACCGCTTCCATAAAGAGCAAAGTCATCCCAAAGCAGACCTGCATTATACCATTTGTTCAGCAGTCTGACAGCTTCCTTGGTTCCATTCTGTGTGAACTTTCTGTCATCAAATCCATTCACATAATATTCCTTATCAGAAATATCAGGATCAATAAAGGATTCAATTAAAGTAGCTGCTCTCCAGCCTACATCATAGCTGATTGAATAAGGAATCATCTTGTCAGCATCAGCGCCAAGAAGAGTATCTGCATTATCTTTGAATGCAATCAGCATATCTTCAAATTCCTGCTTTGTAGTAGGAGCGGAAAGTCCCAAAGCATCCAGCCAGTCCTGACGTACAAAGGTATTGATACGGTTGCTTACTGCAAGCTTGCCTTCAAGCGCCCAGATTGTTCCTGTTGCAGGATCCTTATCCCAGTATATATTGGTTTCGCCGAGCCAATCCCAAAGGTTGGGGAGCAAATCCTTATATGTGTCTACATATTGTCCCAAATCAAGAACGCCGCCCATATTGGCATAGGTCTGAATAGTAGGATAATCATATGTATAACATACATCAGGAGCATCGCCTGCAGCAAGCAGGTTGTTAATCTGCTCAACCTCTGTCCATCTGGGAACTGCTACAAATTCAACCTCTACATTGTGGTCTTCCAACATACCCTGCTTAATGTACTCTGTATACATATTATTGGTAGGATCGGAACCGCCGTCATTACCTCTGTCATAAACCTCTACTGTAATTTTCCTTGTTTCAACAAATTTACCGTCGACAATTTCTCCGTTTGTCGGATCAGCCTCTGTTGCCCCGGATTCTTCAGTGTCTGCTGCCTGAGTCTGATCAGCTGCAGCTGTTTCTTCTTTCTTTGTTTCTTCAGCAGGCGCTTCTGCACTGCCTCCGCAGGCTGCTAAAGATAATACCATGCAGCATGCAAGAAGAATGGAAATAATTTTCTTTTTCACCTTTACTACCTCCCTGTTTAATAATAGTTTATTGAATGAACGAATCTCTGAGAGAATTCGATTATTCCTTTACCGCTCCCATTGTCACGCCATGAATGAAATACTTCTGCAGCCATGGATAAATGCACAAAATGGGAATTGTTGAAAACATTACAATTGCCGCTTTTAAAGATTCCGAAAGTCCTGGAGTGGAAAAGCCTTCCTGGGTTGCCACCTCTACCTGATTGATGTTATTCAGTATATTGTAAAGAAGAAGCTGCAGCGGATAATAGTCCTTATTATTCATATACATAAGCGCATCTGAATAACCATTCCATCTTCCTACCGCATAGAAAAGCGCCAGTGTTGCAAACACAGGCTTCGACAGCGGCAGATAAATGCTTATCAGTATTCTGAAAAAGCTTGCACCGTCTATTTCCGCAGATTCTCTCAAGCTGTCGGGAATCCCATAGAAGAAGCTTCTCATAATAATCATGTTATATACGCTAAGACAGCTTGGTACAATTAATACCGCAGGATTATTCAAAAGTCCCAGGCTCTTCATCAACAAGTAATTGGGTATCGTTCCTGCATTAAAAAACATCGTAATGGTAATTATTATATTGAAGAAGGAACGTCCCTTCAGATTTTCAAATATCAGCGGATACGCACAGAAGGTTGTCATGAGAAGAGAAAACACCGTGCATATAACCGTTAATACTACCGTCCATACAAACGCTTTAATATACTTGATATCTCCAAGAACCGTTGTATATGCGTCAAAGTTAAGGCCTTTAGGCCACAAATAAACTTCACTCTTTATTAAATATTCAGTTCCGCTTAATGACCTTGCCAATAAATTCAGCATCGGTACCAGACAAATAATACATATAATGATACAGATCAATGCAAAAATCCAATCACCTATTTTCGCAGATTTTGATTTAATCATTTTAAAGCCCTCCTGTTTTCCTTACCATATTCCCCGTTCACCAAGTTTTCGTGAAAGCCAGTTTGCAAGAAGCAGGAAGAATACGCAGATAATTGACTGGAATAATCCAACTGCCGTTGTCAGGGAGAACTGAAGTCCCTTAATACCATTTTTATATACAAAGGTGGAAATTACATTCGCCACATCCATAACCAGCTTATTCTGCATAGCAAACGGCCTGTCAAAACCGCTTCCAAGAATATTTCCAAGGCTCATAACAAGAAGCACCACAATAGTCGGACGGATGCCGGGAAGCGTAATATGCCACATTTTTCTGAAACGGCCGGCTCCGTCAACAGCTGCCGCCTCATACAGCTCGGAATTGATACCCGCAATTGCCGCCAGATAAACAATTGAATTCCAGCCAAAGCTCTGCCATACTCCAAGGCCGATATAGGTGCCAACCCAATGCGCCGAATCATTCAGGAAAGGAACTGTATCAAATCCCAGCTTCATTAGCAGTATATTAATAAGTCCAGTACTTGGTGCAAACAGCTGCAGCGCCAGTCCATAAATAATGACCCATGAAAGGAAGTGAGGCATGTAGGCAATTGTCTGAACCACACGTTTGAATCTCTTAAATACCAGTTCATTCAGAATCAGTGCAAAGATAATCGGAATTGGAAAACCAATAACCAAATCCAGCAGATTCAGCACCAGGGTATTCCGCAGCGCATAAAGGAAATCCCTGTTTTTAAATGCTTTAATAAAATATTCAAACCCATGATTATCTGCCAGGGGCATTTCCCAGACGCTTTGGACAATACTGTAATCCTTAAATGCTATCTGAACATAAACCATCGGCACATATTTAAACACAAGCAGATAAATCATCGGCAGCAGCAGCAGAGCATACAGCTGCCAATACCGCTTCATATAAACTCCAAAACTCTTTTTCTTCTGCGGTACTGCAGGTTTTGTTTTAGAAGCTTTCATCCTGACACCTCCAAATTACTTCAAACAAATATTTCTTTATCCTTCATTATTATAAAATCATTTTACAGGCTATACTTATCAAATATTGCTATTTCGACTTCAGATATTGCTCATTTTTTGTGCATTTTTTACTTTATTGCAAATTTTTATCATGTTTTTGTTGTCATTTTGAACAACTTTTTCATGCTTTTAAGGTTTAAAACTGAATAGTTAAATATTGCCATTTAAAATCAGTATATCTTTCTGCCCTTTTCGTCCGGTATGCCTGATTTCCTGTAAAAATAGCTGTTTATCTGGTCGCGCCATTCCCTGGCGTGCTCCTTCTGATGGGCGAGCCTTACGGTCACTCTTTCATATACCTTATCCGGCAGCCTGCCCTGAAGCTTCTCAAACCGCCGCGCCATTTCATCCACAATATCCACGCCTTCAAAGTGAGTAT
Source organism: uncultured Lachnospiraceae bacterium (assembly GCA_964507235.1). Taxonomy (GTDB): domain Bacteria; phylum Bacillota; class Clostridia; order Lachnospirales; family Lachnospiraceae; genus Suilimivivens. Next base: position 8,777 of record CAZDPE010000064.1, on the reverse strand, counting down.
CATAAATATGCTGTATTACCGTTTTTCCTGTTTTCAGCTGCCATGTATAAGGAAGATGGTGGAAAAAGAGCAGAAGTTCTTCCGGGCACTTTTCCTTATCATCATATGCCGATGCGTTAGGCTCATGATAGAGAAGCGAATATCCCGTTCCTTCATGGCTTCTGTCCACACCGATACCCAAATGGTCAGCCCTGTGGTAGGTTCCCCATCTGTCATACTCATATCCGTCTACATTGGGGCCGTAATGAAAACCGGGATTTACCATCCAGCCAATGCCAAGAGGCGATGTGTACTTTTCATATGCCGGCCAGGAATTCATCAGCATGAACAAAAGAGTTTCTTCTGTCTGTTCATCTCTGCCATAAGTGACGCGTATCCACTCCCTTGCAATTTCTTCCGCAGAAAGCTCCGGTTCAAATGCAAGCCTTCCAAAGCCGTAGAAATTTGCCGCCGCCAGATCATGCCCTGTCCAGTTGTCATCATTTCCCGTATTTGCAACTGCCGCCATACCGCAGTTTTTCTGATGAAAGGCTTTCCCTGATACAATATCTTCTACCGTATCCGTATCTTCCTTTAAATATGTCCTGAAATTTAAAATCTCTTTAAACATGGGAATCAGATAGCAGATATGTCTTTGCTGTCCCGTATATTCCTGGGCGGCCTGCACTTCCAGCATCTGATTTGTGTTTTTAAGACCGCCGAACAAAGGATGCACCGGTTCCCGCACCTGAAAATCCATGGGACCGTTTTTAATCTGCAAGATAACATTGTCGTGGAACTGTCCGTCCAGCCCTATGAAATTATCATAGCCGGACCTTGCTCTGTCTGTTTTCCTGTCCCGCCAGTCCTGCTTACAGTTATATACAAAGCATCTCCATATAATAAGACCGCTATAGGGTTCTGCCGCTTCCGCCAGCATGTTGGCTCCGTCAGCATGTGTCCTTCCGTAGGTAAACGGACCGGGCCGTCCCTCTGAGTCCGCTTTGATCAAAAACCCTCCCAGATTCGGTATGGCTTCAAACACGATTTTCATTCTGTCCTTCCACCATCCCCTGACCGCTTCTGAAAGCGGGTCTGCACTGTCAAGCTCCCCCAGTTCAACCGGAGCCGCATAATTCAGACTCAAAAAAAGTTTAATGCCATAGCCTGCAAATATTTCAGACACAGCCTTTAATTTATCAAAATATCTGTCCGTAATCAGATACGTTGCACAGTCTTTTACATTGACATTGTTAATAACAACGCCGTTAATTCCTACGCTGGCCGCAAGCCTTGCATAGGCAGCGGTTCTGTCATCCGCCAGCACTTCATTATTTTTAAAGAAAAAAGATTCTCCCGAGTATCCCCGCTCAATGCTGCCATCCATATTATCCCAATGATTCAGCATTCTGAGGGGCATTCCCGGAGCCTTATATACTTCCAGATTTTTAAGAGGCTCTTCCTGCTGTATTCTGCGGATTAAATCAAACACTCCATACAAAATTCCCTTTGAATCCGAAGCCTCTATTACTATTTCTCCGGCCTTTTCCGCCAGCAGATAGCCTTCCTTCCGCCCGCCTTCTTTCAGAGTCAGCCGGATGCTTTCTATTTTTGCACTGTTTCCTGTTTTGTTCTCAGAGTCGGGCTGTAATATGGGTTCTTCACCATAAAACGCCCAAAAGGCATGCTGCAGCTCACTGATGCTGTTTTCCATCAGCTTATCTTTCGCATCGGCGTAAATACAGCGTATCGCTTCAGCCTCTGTATAATCAGTCTTTTCCGTATAAGTAAGCCAGGCCTGTTCAAAACCCATATTGCATCCTCCCTCTTTTATAAATAACCCCTAAACACAAATATTGGAAATTTACAAAATAATTTCTTTTTCTGCGGTAACGGAAAGCATTGTAACCTTACTTCCCGTCAGCTTTTCACTGCGGCTCTCCGGCTGGCAGCCTCCAATAGAAACAAGATATTTTCCTGTTTCCACTTTGTTTACTGCATTCTCATCATATAAAGCAAATGCGCTCAAAGGGAGCCATACGGAAACCTCCCGGCTTTCACCCGGCTTTAAGAATACCTTCTTAATTCCCTTCAGCTGAGCATTGGGCGTACCGCTTCTGTCCGCTTTTACATAAACCTGCACCGTTTCCGTACCTTCCCTGTCACCGGAATTAGTAACTGTTGCCTTAACAGTGATTCCTTCACTGCCAATCACATCGGAGGACACCGCCGCGTCCGTATAGGTAAAGCTTGTATAAGATAATCCGTATCCGAAAGGATACAGTGCTTCCTGCGTCATATAGCGATAGGTTCTTCCCTTCATGGAATAATCGGTAAATGCAGGGAGTTCTTCTAAGGTGCGGTAAAAGGTAACCGGCATTCTTCCTTCCGGATTCTTCTCGCCGAACAAAACTCTTGCAATGGCCCTTCCGCCCTGTGCACCGGGATACCAGCCCTGTATAATTGCAGGAATATGCTCATCGGCCCAGTTTACGGCAAGAGCGCTTCCCGAAAGCAGTATGAGAATCACCGGTTTTTTGCAGGCATATGCAAGCTCCAGAATCTCCTGCTGCCTGCCCGGAAGGTTCAGATTCGGTTTATCCCCGCTGGCGTATTGATTGCCCTCATCTCCTTCTTCTCCTTCCAGTCCTGCATCAAGTCCAAGACACATCACTACCACGTCACTGGCCTCACAAATTGCCCTTATTTCCGAATCTCTGTCCTTTCCTTCGCTTAAATTACTGATTTTATCCTGATACAAATGACAGCCCTCGGATACAAGCACTCTTATATCTTCACCCACATAATCCTGAATCCCCTCAGAAATCGTATAGTAACGGGAAGCAGTGCCTTCATAATTTCCGACCAACGCCTTTCTGTTATTGGCATTAGGACCAATCACTCCAATCGTATTTATTTTGGATTTATCAAGAGGAAGCAGGCCTCCTTCATTTTTAAGAAGAACAATACACTTTTCCGCCGCCTTTAAATTAAGCTCCTGCATTTCCCCGGAGTCCACCGCAGTATAGGGAATATTGTCATAAGGTGTCTTTCCCTTTTCATCAAACAGTCCCAGCTTCATTCTGGCTGTAAAGAGATGAACCAGAGCTTCATTTACTCTCTCTTCCGAAATCATGCCCTTTTCCACGGCTTCCTTTACATAAGCGAAAAGATTGCCGCAGTTTAAATCACAGCCGTTGTTCACGGAAAGAGCGACTGATTCAAGGGGTCCTGCGGTTACGCCGTGGCCGCCGTGGAAATCCTTGATTGCCCAACAGTCGGAAACCACATGTCCCTTAAAGCCCCATTCCTCACGAAGGATATCGGTAAGAAGCGTTTTGCTTCCGCAGCAGGGTTCGCCGTTAGTGCGGTTATAAGCTCCCATAACAGCCTCTACCTTTGCTTCCTGAACACAGGCCTTAAAAGCAGGAAGATAGGTTTCATACATATCCTGTCTGCTTGCTCTGGCATCAAATTCATGGCGTAAATCTTCAGGTCCGCTATGTACAGCAAAGTGCTTGACGCAGGCTGCCGCTTTCATGTAATTTTCATCATGTCCCTGAAGTCCTTCCACAAATCTGACACCAAGCCTGGAGGTAAGATAAGGATCTTCCCCAAAGGTTTCATGTCCCCTTCCCCATCTGGGATCTCTGAATATATTGATATTGGGCGACCAGAAGGTCAGCCCCTTATAAATATCCGTGTCATCAAATTTCTGCTGGGCATTAAATTTTGCTCTGCCCTCTGTGGAAATGGCATCTGCCACTTCTTCAATAAAGTCCTCGTCAAAAGAGGCAGCCAAAGAAACCGCCTGAGGAAATACCGTGGCAAGACCGGCTCTTGCCACACCATGAAGAGCTTCATTCCACCAGTCATATGCTTTGATTCCAAGCCTTTCTATGGCAGGCGCATGATTCATCATCTGAAATGCTTTTTCTTCCAATGTCATCTGTGCAACCAACTCGCGGGCACGCTTTTCAAATTCTGCAATTTTTACTTCGTTCCTTGTAAGTTCCATCGTTACTCTCCTGTGGCTGTATATATTTATTTCTTTTCGTCATTTTGTACATATTTTATGCTTGTACGTTGTTAGTATATGTTAATTTGTCAATTAAATCTTTCTATATCTTGCTTTATTCTAATCATATATTGCTAAAAAAATTTTATATTTTCTTTTCTCAGCTATTTTTTGCGGTATCAATTGCAGATATATCTTTATTTTATTCTTGTTTTTTCACGCTTTTAAGATATTTAACAGCATTTTTTAATGATTTTTTTCTTTTCTAAGACTGTTTTATCACCGGCAATTATGCAATTTGTATATTTTTCATTTAGCAAGATTTGATTTGACACTTTTTTCATTCTGTGCTAACTATTATTTATATGACAGTTTTGAAAGGGAGATTAATGCGATATGATAGAAATACTGAATGGAATTCATGAAACCGTGGCCTATGATGCCTTTCACGGCATGAAGCTGTATCACAATGTACAGGTAGAGGACTATCCCCTTCACTGGCATACAGCCCTTGAAATTATCATGCCCTGCAAAAACATCTATACTGTTGTTATCGACGGAGTCCCCCACACCTTTCAGGAGGGGGATATCTGGATTACTCCGCCCGGCACGCTGCATGAGCTCTTAGCGCCTTCCTACGGAGAAAGGCTGATTATTTTGTTTGACTATGGTTTAATCTGCAACGTAAAGGGTATGGATTCCCTGCTTCACTCCCTTCACCCGTATGCCCTGATTTCCAAGGAAGAATATCCCGAATTAAACAAAAAGCTTCGCTTTTATCTGGAGGAGGTCAGCCGCGAATATGACAATCAGATGCCCTTCACAGAGGCCTGCATTTATTCTCTTATGATTCGGTTTTTCATCGCATTGGGACGCGCCAGCTTTAATGCCAGCGAGAAGTTCCCCGGCATTACTTCAAGCAAGCAGCACGAATACATCGAAAAATTTATGATGGTCTGCAATTATATTGCAGACCACTGTACGGAAAATATAAATGTGGACGAGCTTGCCGACCTTGCCGGCTTTTCCAAATTTCATTTTGCAAGACTGTTCAAACAGTTTTCAGGAATGTCCTGCTATGAATATCTGACCCAAAAGCGCATTGCCCATGCGGAAAAGCTTTTGATTCAGCCGGATATCTCCATTACGGAGGTTGCCATGCGCTCCGGCTTTAACAGTCTTTCTACCTTTAACAGAATTTTTAAATCCGCAAAGAACTGTACGCCTTCCGAATACAAGAGCTTAAATCGTCTGTCAAAAAGCCAGCTGTCTACTCCCTGATAAACCGGAACCACTCAAAATCAAAGCAGCTTCCCGGCAGAAATACAAAAGTTACCTCCCATCTGCCCTTAACCCGGTTTATGGAAAAGCTGTGCTCTTCATAGCTCTCACAGGCAGGGAATTCCACAATCTGTTTGATTTCTTCTTTTCCGTCAAAGAAACGCACATGTATGGTATTGCCGCCTTTTTTTGCCCTTCCTCTTATGACAATTTTTCCGGCGCCTGTTTCCGAAAAATCCATATCGGTAAATACAAGGGATACATTGTTTCCGATTTCTTCCACGGTCTTTTGTGTTCTGATAAAGCTATCTCCATAAACGGCATCCGCTTCCCCTGCCCACAGGGTAAGCCAGGCTTTTTCATAGCGTGTGAAAGAAAAGCCTTTCATATGTATCTTCTGATGCACCAGAAAGCTAAGTGTGGTAATTCCCTTCAGCTTCCGGCCGAGGCGCCAGGTATCCGGCTGATATACATTCCATATGGAAGGCTTCTGATATATTACATCGGCAAGCAGCTCACTGCCCTCTTCTCCTGGAATCCCCTCCCAGATTTGTATCGGATATTCCTCGCTGCTCAGCGCAAAAATGGGAACGGTAATTTCATCGGAACCTGTACTGCCGAAATCAATATTGCCGTAGGAAACCACAGTTTCTCCATCTCTTGCAGTAGCAATCCCTCTTTCATTCCCATTGCCGGCTTCTCCCTTTACAGAGGTGTACAGACTTCCTGAAATAAAATCGTAAGGGTCCAGATATGCCTGACCCAGTCCCTCTGCGGAAAATTCCAGCTGGGACATAATCCGCACCTTATCCGTTGCGCTTTTTGAAAGGGCAAACAAACGGAAATTTCCATCTCCCACCGCCTTCATGACAGCTCTGCTGCCGCTCTGGGAAAGCTTTACCAGCCCCGACTTCACGCCCGTATCATTCACTGCTTTAAAAAATACCTGTCTGTCCGTAGCCTTTGCAGGCTCAACAAAGGCCTCCACGGTTATGGTGTCTTTTTCCTTCGTAAACTTTTGTCCGTCCATGGAAACCAGCCTGATTTTACGTACGGGAATTTCCTTCCCGCTTCCCATAACCACCGGCATATCCCCATTTTCCTCCAATGTACTGATGCCCCGTGATATTTGGGCGTTCTTATCAGCCTTCCGGACACTCCGGCAGACCGCCAGGCCTTCCGTCAGCCCCTTTCCGGCTGCTTTAATCCGTATTTCCCCCGGCTCCGTATCAGTCTGAACCACCGCCAGCAGCTTACCGTTAAACAGTCTTCTTGTTTTTCCTTTATAGCTGTCTAAATCCGTACTGTCACCGTTATCAAGTCCCACCAGACGCCCGGCGCCTGTTACTTCAACAAAGACTCGGTCACAGGCATTCTCAACAGGGTTTCCTTTATCGTCCTGCGTACTGATTTCCAGAAACAATAAATCCCTTCCGTCAGCTTCTGCACTGCTGCTTTCCGGCGTAATTACAATCCTTTTAGAATTGCCGAAGGACTTCTTTTCTTCTCTTGCAACCTCTGCGCCCTTTTCATCATACGCCGCAGCTGTCAAAGTTCCTTCCTCATAAGGAATCTGATAATCCGCTATGATATGGCTCCCGCTTCCCTTTTCATGGGTAAGGTGTTGTTTTCCAAGGCTCTTTCCATTCAAAAACAGTTCAACAAAGGGCGCATTAGAACAAACCCGCACATCAATCAGCTGGCCTTCGTTAAAATCCCAATAAGGAAACACATGTACCATGGGCGCTTTTTTATAATCTGTCCAGACTGACTGCCAGACATAATAAGAATCCTTTTTAAAACCTGCCGTATCCACCTGCCCAAAATAAGAATTTTTTGTATGGTAGGGCGTAGGCTCTCCGATATAATCAAAACCGGTCCACAAAAACTGTCCCATGGAATAATCCGTGTCCCTGTCCCTTACGACACATTCCTCCATGGATTTTGCTCCCCAGCTGGTGGCGCTGTTTCCCAGCGCGGAGCACTGCTCATCATCCTCAGCAAGAATGCCTGCTTTCAAAGGAAAATGATACACCCCTCTGCTTTGAACAATGGATGAGGTTTCACTGCCGTAAATAATCCAGCCGGGATGCTGCCTGTGATGCTCCTCATAATATTTTTCCGAATAATTATAACCGGCAAGCTTCAAAATATCCGCACATTTCTGCGCATTTTCCCAGGGCATATAGTTGGAGCCCATGGTAATGGCGGCATTTTTCTCCGGGTCATATTTCTCCACCTCTTTTTTCAGCGCAGAAGTCAGCTCCTGTCCTCTTTCATCCGCATGAGTATCATAAATTTCATTGCCGATGCTCCACATAATAACGCTGGGATGATTCCTGTCCCACTTTATCCAGCTTTCTACATCCTTATCCCACCATTCTTTAAAGAACCTTCCATAATCATAGGCAGTTTTGGATTTTTCCCACATATCAAAGGCCTCTGAAATCAGCAAAATTCCCATTTCATCCGCAAGCCGTACAAATCCCGGCGCCATCATATTGTGAGCCCCCCTGACAGCATTTACGCCCATTTCCTTCAATATGCGGAATTTCCGCCTCATGGCGGATACATTAAAGGCAGCGCCCAGGCATCCCAGGTCATGATGCTCGCAAACGCCGTTTAATTTCAAATGTCTGCCGTTTAAGAAAAATCCCTTATCAGGAGAAAACTCCGTATACCGGAAGCCAAACCGCTCCTCTTCCTCCTGAATTTTTTTTCCATCCAGTACAAGCGATGCTTTCAGAGTGTAAAGCACAGGCTCTTCCACCTCCCAAAGCACAGGAGAATGAACCAGGTATTTCTCAGTATTTTCTCTCGCTGACACCGGTTCCAACGCCGCTTCCTGTCCTGCTTCATCAAGCAGGCATACCTGAATCTGCGCCTCCTTTGCCCTTTCGCCTTTTATTTCCCACGCTAAAGAGAGCAGAAAATCCTCTCCCTGCTTCTTTGTGCTGATATAAATGCCGTTTGACGGTAAATAGGTTTTTTCCGTCACCTGAAACCAGACATCCCTGTAAATTCCAGCTCCTGAATACCAGCGGCTGTTAGGGCTCATAAAACAGACCCTGACTATTATTTCATTTCTGCCCCGCTTCACATAATCGGTGATGTCTATACTAAAAGAGGAATAGCCATATTTCCACTCTCCCGCCTTTTCTCCATTAATATAAACAGTGCTGTCCATATAAATGCCTTCAAAAAATATAAAGGCTTTTTTGCTGTCATCTTCATCCCATACAAATTCTTTCCGGTACCATCCGGTACCGTTTTCATACAGTTTTTCGGAATCATAAATCAGCCAGTCATGAGGAATATCCACCGGAATAAAATCCGCCTTTCTTTCCTCTGCCTGCAAAAATGCGGCATCCTCCGCCATTTTCAAAAAAGACCATCCGTCATTCCATAAATGCACTCCGCTCATATCTATGCCCTTCTCCTATTTTGTATAATCCGTCATACCAGCTTCCGGTCCCCCGATACTCCTGCAAAAGGGACT
>CAZDPE010000063.1:0-13301 GCA_964507235.1 uncultured Lachnospiraceae bacterium | reverse complement strand
CCTCGATCACGGAAACGGCATTCACCTCCGGCTCATCCGGATTAAATCCGTCTTCTGCCACCGCCACGATATGAAATTCGTTCTATGCAAGATCGATAAACTTTCCAAAGCTGATTTTCCATGTTGTATCTACTCCATGCAGCAGAATCAGAGTTTTTTCATTTTCTGCTCCAAATTCAAAAAATTTCATGATATAAAATCTCCTATCTTTAGTTAGTATTCACTAACCAACGTTTCAAAATATAGTCCGTTTCATACAGAACGAACGTCTTTCTAAAAGAAAACACATTTACATGAAACAGTCAAGACATTTTTATTCTGAAGAATCGTGCAGGACTGAACTGCCGCTTTCTTTTATGCTTTCACCGCCCAGCGCATCTTCGTAGAACGGGCCCTGCTGTTCTGCGCACATTCCTTTGCAGAAGGACGGATAACCTCAGCCGCTATATCGCTGTAAATACCGGCTTTTAGGAACTCCTTAAAGGATTTTTTTACGGCTTCCTTCTGTTCTTTTTCAGGGAGAAAAGAAATGGCTTCTCCAATCACCCCGGCAAGCTGAGTAGTCGTTTCAATTGCCTGCCCTTTTTTCAGCTTAGATACAATTGTTCCTGCAATTTCCTTTGCATATGGTTCATCGGAATTATCCCGGAACATCCATTCCAATTCCTCTTTAGAACCTTCTTTCAGCCTTTGCGATGCCGGAATCCCTTCCTGCGGATTCAGCCGCAAATCAAGAGGGCCTTCATTTTTATAAGAAAATCCTCTCTCCGGATTATCAATCTGCATGGAAGATACCCCCAGGTCGGCAAGCAGAAAATCAAAGGGGCCATATTCCTCAGCCACCCTGTCAATATTGGCAAAGTTTTCATGAATAACTGTTAAAATATCCTCTCCGTATCCCAAATCATTTAACCGCTTCTTCGTTTTAACAATTTCGACAGGGTCTATATCCAGGGCATACAAATGCCCCTGGCCTTCAAGACACTGCAGCATTCTCCGGCTGCGCCCACCGTATCCAAGAGTTGCATCCATCCTTATAAGTATTTTATATCCCTTTAGTCCGGACACCAAAAAGCTGCGGCAATGAATTTGCTGCCGCAGCTTTCTTTCATGTGTTTATGTACTTATACTTTCCTGAAAACCGGAATCACATCAATAGGCGCAGGGCAAAGCACTGTCTGCCCACCTATATATTCCTTATCATCATTCAGATTTTTCCATGTACCTTCCGGAAGATAAACCTCCCTTTCAAATTCTCCTTCATGGAGAATGGGTGCAACCAGATAATCAGGTCCAAACATATACTGGTCGGTTAACTCCCAGCATTTTTCATCCTCAGGGAATTCATAAAACATGGTACGCATCAAAGGCGCGCCGTTTTCACTTGCCTCTTTCATCAGCTTCTCAATATAAGGCTTTAAAGACAGCCTTATATCCAACTGCTTTTTCATAATATCAAAGGCGTCCTCTCCATAACTCCACAGTTCATTGGCATGTCCTGTATAAAGATATCCGCCGCCGAATTCCTTGTCGGAAAGAGGTGCAATATCATGAGGCCCTCTGTCGCCATGCATCCTTAAAACCGGACAGTATACTGCAAATTCAAACCAGCGTAAAAGCAGCTCCTTAAATGCAGGGTCTGCAGCATCATCCGTCATGAAGCCTCCGATATCTGTAGTCCACCACGGAATACCCGCAAGACCGATATTAAGACCGCCGCTCAACTGATCGCGAAGGGACTCAAAGGTGCTGGGAACATCTCCTGACCACACCAGGGTAGAATACTTCTGACTTCCCGCCCACGCACTGCGGACAAGATGAAGCATTTCTTTTTCCCGTCCCAGCGCAGTCATACCTTCGCAGAAGGCCCTTGCGTACATCTGGGGATAAATATTGCTGACTTCAAGGGCGCATCCCATGGAATAACGGTAATTATCATAATCATAAACCGCATAATCCGGCTCCGAGTTGTCCAGCCAGAACATATCAATGCCGTAATCAATATAATTCCTTTTGCATATTTCCCATACAAACTTTCTTGCCTCAGGATTGGTTGCATCCACTTCCATGCAATCCCCCTGATAATCATAGGTCTGAAGACTTCCCCTCTCCGTGCGGATAAGCAATCCTCTGTCAAACATTTCCTGAAAATGAATGCTCTTTTTATCTACAGTAGGCCATACAGAAACCACTACCTTAGTTCCCATGGCATGAAGTTCATCACACATTGCCCTGGGATCCGGCCAATATTCCGAATCAAACTGCCAGTCCCCCTGCCTTGTCCAGTGGAAAAAGTCAATAACAATCACATCCAGCGGAATACCCAGACTGCGGTATTTTCTTGCTACTTCCATGACCTCATCCTGAGTGCGATAGCGCAGCTTACATTGCCAAAGCCCTAAAAGTCCGCCGGGCATTACCGCCGTACGGCCTGTTACAGCCGTATAATTTTCTATGATTTGCGCCGGATTATTCCCCACTGTAATCCAACAATCCATTTCCTTGGCAGCTTCTGCCTGCCATTCCGTGTAGTTTTTGCCGAAAGAAACCCTGCCTACCGCAGGATTGTTCCAAAGGAACCCATATCCCAGACTGGATACCGCAAAGGGAACTGTAACCTGAGAATTTCTCTGTGCCAGTTCCAAAACACAGCCCTTCAAATCAAGATACGGCTGCTGATACTGACCCATGCCGAAAAACTTCTCTCCATCATTGCTTTCAAGCCGCAGTGTGAATTTATAGTCGCCGCCGATAATCGGTTTATAATCTCTTCCCACTATCTTAAGACATCTGCTCTCTTTGCTTTCAGTGCCTTCATAATTCCGGTAATATTCCCTGAGAAAAAGCTTACCGTCTTTATAAAAAGAAAGAACTCCCGAAGCGTTTACCCGGGCGCTGAGCCGTCCGTTTTTTATAACAGCCTTCTCATTTCCCTCAATTGTAATTTCAGCTTTTTTCTGCTCTTCTGGCACTTCCTCTGAAAGCGCCCAGTTACGGCCTGTGAAATCCATATACTGTGTAGCCCTGATTCTTAATGCATCCTGTCCCCATGCTTCAATATAAAGCAGTTCCGTTTGATGGCGAGCCACCAATGTGTTATTTACCTTTGAAAAAATCATAAAAATACCTCCTTCTCTTACCGGCAGCAGTTCATCCTGCACGAAGCTGCTGCTTTTGCTTCTCACGATACAGCCAACAGGATTGAAACTTTCCCCGTATCTGTTTATAATAAAACTATAATGACTGCTTTTAAAATTTTCTTGAATTTATTTGACATATACTAACACAATTCTGATGCTTTTTAAGTCATATAAAAAAACAGGAGAAATCATGAAATGATAAACGAACAGTACGGGCTTTTAAGGGAGAGAGTTTCTCATGGAAACGCCAGTTTCCCGCTTATGATATATGAAATCGAAACCGACTTAAGCTTCAGGGAGCGTGTCAGCTGCCACTGGCATGAGGAAATTGAAATTATGGTGGTAACGAAAGGACAGGCACAGGTACATATTAATAACCGGAATTATTCTGTCAAAGAAGGAAGCATTATTTTTATCGCTTCCAATCATCTGCATTCCGTAACGGGAATCGAAAAAACGCCCTTCCATTTTTTTGCTGTGGTTTTTAACCAGACATTTTTAAACAGCTTTGTCAATGATGCTGTCCAGCTAAAATATATTGACTGTATAAAAAGCAGCGAAGCCTTTTTCCCGGAATTTATTTTTCCCACGCTGGATTGGGAAAAGGAAATCCATCATTTACTTCAGGATATCCGGCAAATCTTTGCAAAGAAAGAAGCAGCCTTTGAGCTGCTCATAAAAATAAAGCTGTATACTATCCTGTATCTGCTCTATGTCCACTCTGACAGGGAACTGTCTGCTGTACCGAAACACGCTGATTACCGGACTACTTTAACTAAATCTGTTATTGAATATATTAAGGAAAACTGTGAAAACCGCATTTCCCTGCCGGAGCTGTCCGCAAAATTCGGCCTCAGCGAAGGTCATTTATGCCGTTTCTTTAAATCCATGACGAAAATGTCCATTGTGGAATATATCAATTATTACCGCATCAGCAAAAGTCTTATTCTCCTGAAAGAAACAGAAAAGGATGTGGGAGAAATTGCCGGAATGACGGGCTTTAATAATATCAGCTATTTCAATAAGATTTTTAAAAAATATATGCATATGACGCCTTCACAGTACAGACAGACATTATAAAAAGCAAACTGCTTCTTGCGAACTAATCCCGCAAGTGCTATTGTAAACTGGTATCAGGTATTACAGGAAACATTCATTATGAAATATGTAAAGCAATTCGGCATTATCCTGCTGATTTCCTTTTTAGGAGTAAAGGATGCCGGGAAATTTTTAATAGAAATCATGCCGCTTATGTTTATTCCGGCTGCCGTGGGGCTGATAGAATCCTGGAGCATCATAAAGCCTTCTTTTTTACAATACATTATAATTGCCGTGGTTTCTACCATCGCAGTAATGGCAGTATCCGGCAAGGTAACACAAACGGCAGTACGCCATAACCGGAAGGCGGTGAAAGAACATGACTGATTTTTTTGAATCCTCCATTTTTTTCGGACTGATGATAAGCCTCCTTTCCTACGGAATCGGAATGCTTCTGAAGAAACGCTTTAAATTCGGGCTTTTTAACCCGCTTCTGATTTCCATTATTATAACAATTCTCGTTCTTATTGTTTTCCGTGTAGATTACAATATTTACTATGAAGGAGCAAAATATATCAGCTATCTTCTGACACCTGCCACTGTCTGTCTTGCAATTCCATTATATGAGCAGCTGGAAACGTTAAAGAAGAACTGGACAGCCATTATGGCCGGAATTACTTCCGGCGTTCTTACCAGCCTTTTATGTATTCTCGGCATGGCAATTTTATTTCATTTAAGCCACGAAGAATATGTTACCTTTCTTCCCAAATCCATCACCACGGCCATCGGCATGGATATTTCGGAGGAGCTTGGCGGCTATGTTTCCATTACAGCTGCCGTAATTATCATAACCGGCGTTTTGGGAAATGTAATCGGCGAAGCTGTGCTGAAACTATTCAGAATCACAGAACCCATTGCCAAAGGGGCAGCCCTCGGCTGCGCTTCCCATGCTATCGGTACTGCCAAAGCCATGGAGCTTGGAGAAACAGAAGGCGCCATCAGCAGCCTTTCCATTGTAGTTGCCGGTATTCTGACCGTAATCGGCGCATCCGTCTTTGCACAGTTTTTATAAAAGGAGTCCTGTATGAAATTCGTTTATGAAAAACCCTTATTGGATTACATGCTAAAAAAGAGGAAAAATACTATTGTGGTTGAGGAAATAACCAGCAATAATTCCGACTTTGAAATCACGGAACTGCATGTTCAGCTCATTGATGAAAAAAGGGCTGAGTATTTTAAGTCCCAGAAGGGATATTATTCCGTAACAACCGGGGCAGGCGCCGTACTGCTTCCCCCCTACAAGCTGAAATGCGAGGATACCATTACCTTTGGACTAAAATCATTTTGGGGAATTAAGTATGTTTCTTATAAGGGAATCAGTAAGTGAGTTTAGCGGGCTGAGGAATATAATTATGAATGATGAAAAGCTGGAAGATCTTAAAGTGATGAGCACCGTTTCCTTTGTAATATTTTCAGCAATAACGATTATGTGTATTGCTGAGGAAATAGATAATATCAGAACAGGGGCAATGTCCCTTTGGTTTTTAATCCCAATCAGCGGTATTTTTACTGGAATTTCTCTCTTGATTGCCGTTATTTCCAGTTTTATTTTAAAAAAAAGACAGGGAAAATCTTACTTTAGTAATATTATGTATATTGAAGCTTTCCTGGAAGTGTTTTTTCCGTCGTTGTCAGATTCACATTCGATTAAATTGAGAAAAAATAATGTAAGTGAAAAAAACAGAAAGACCGGCCTGTGGAAAGACATGTGCGTTGGTTGTGACAGGGAGCGCCTGATTTCATTTGTATTGTGGTTTTTATTATGGGCCGCCTGCATATGGATGGTAATTAAAAATATATTTTACCCTGGCAATGATGACAGAATACTGGATATAACTGCATTTTCTATTGTTTCCATAGTCCTTGTATTTATATTAATCGGCGTTGCATCAGGAATCAGGAAGGATCCTTCACCCATATTTGAGTATATGGATATTACAAAGGTTAAATTCAATGAGCTTGCAAAGCATTATGATAATGCGGAAAAAATTGCACGCAATATATGGATGGACAGCAAATATGTATTTGCACTGTCAAACGGAAAAGCATATTGTATTCCTGTTGAGGACTATGAAGAAATGACAATTACATTCAGCCGTTTCCGTTTTATCATGGTATTATCGGCTAAATATGATTGTTTGGTAAAATCATCACTTTCACCTGTTGGTTTCTGGGAATTAAAGAAAAGATTGGAAAACGAGCGATTAAACAGCGCTGCCAAAAATCTTCATCCATGATATTTGCCTCTGATGAGGCAGGCGCATTTGGCATGAAGCGCTTTCTCCTTTCATAAACAGAAAAGGGCCAAAAGCCCGTCAGTGTGCCTTTAGCCCGATTATGATTAATTTTTAATCTGTCTTCCTTCATGATTCATATGATACTTATCCCTGTATATCAACTCAGAAATCGGAACAAAGGTATATCCCTTTTCCTTTAAAGTATTAATCAGCGTGTCTAATGCCTCAGCCGTATATTTCGCGCCATTATGACAAAGAATAATTGAACCGTTTCCAAGATGTTTATGCTCCGTTACCGTCTTAATGATAGAATCTACCCCGTAATCTTTCCAGTCAAGAGAATCCACATCCCACTGGATGGTAAAGTATCCGCAGTCCTTTGCCACATTTACCACTGCATTATCATAGTCCCCGTAAGGCGGCCTGAACAGGAACATTTCATAGCCTGTCAGTTCCTGCACCTTTTGGTGGACTGTCATAAGCTCCTCTTTCTTTTCCGCATCAGAAAGCTGGCTCATGTTTTTATGATTTTCACTGTGGTTTCCAAGGTCATGGCCTGCTGCCAGAATCGCCTTTACATCATCCGGATAGCTTTCCACCCATCCTCCGGTCATAAAAAAGGTCACGCGCACATCATTCTTCTTTAAAATTTCCAGAATCTTCTGGGTATCCTCATTCCCCCAGGCTGCATCAAAGGAAAGCGCTATCCGGGGTTCATTCGTTTCCACGCAGTAAATGGGAAGCTCCCTGCCGTTCACACTGTTACTGACACTGACATTTGCCTTTACCGTTACAAGAACTCCCCGAAGCACTGCAAAAGCTGCCAGCGCGTATACGCCGTATTTAAGTCCCAGAAGCATTCTCTGTTTTGCATACTCCTCACCGCTCTGTCCTTCTTTTCTCGGAGGAAAAATCCTTATCTTTTGTCTGATATTTTTTATGTATTCCTTCATAATAAATCACCCGGCATAACTGTTACTACAGTCTATGCCGGGCAATGTTCGTCCTATGTGCTGTTAATCAACCTTTTATCCCGGTTGTAGGTGAATATCTCTTATCTGCGCCGTCCGGTTTCCCGGCTATCTGTTAATGGAAGAAGCAATCCGGTGATAAGTGTGGCGCACTCTGCGGACGGCCACTGAATATGCCTGAATATTTTCAGGAAGAGCCATGCCCGGATATCCTGTATCTCCGATATGATGAATATCCGTTCCGGTCATCTTGCACATTCAATCAGACAAAATTGCGGAAGCATTCCGTTCTTCTCAGAATGCTTCCGCAGCTAAATATTGCTATGTATTATAACAGACTCTTATATAATTCTGTAATATCTGCAACACTCGTTTCCTTCGGATTACCCGGTCTGCATGCATCATCATAAGCGGACTGCGCAAGGAAAGGAATATCCTCTTCTTTTACAATTTCCTTTAAATCAGCAGGGATTCCCACATCCTGGGATAATTTCTTAACTGCATCAATGGCAGCCCTTCTGTATTCCTCCTGGGACATGGCATCAACGCCTTCTACGCCCATAGCTCTTGCAATTTCACGATACTTTTCACCTGTAGCTTCTGCATTATATTCCATAACTGTAGGAAGAATAATTGCATTGGCAATTCCGTGAGGCGTATCATATAAAGCTCCAAGAGGATGTGCCATAGAGTGCACAATCCCAAGTCCTACATTGGAAAAGCCCATTCCTGCCACATACTGTCCAAGCGCCATATCCGCTCTTCCTTCGGGAGTGTTATCCACTGCGCCTCTTAAGGAGCGGGAAATGATTTCAATTGCTTTTAAATGGAACATATCGGATAACTCCCATGCTCCTGCTGTAATATAGCCTTCAATGGCATGTGTCAGAGCGTCCATACCCGTTGCTGCTGTCAATCCCTTAGGCATTGTTGACATCATTTCAGGGTCTACAAATGCAACTACCGGAATATCCTTAGGGTCAACGCAGACCATTTTACGGTTCTTTTCCGCATCCGTAATAACGTAATTAATCGTTACTTCCGCAGCTGTTCCTGCTGTAGTAGGTACTGCAAAAATAGGCACTGATTTATTCTTGGTAGGTGCAACGCCTTCAAGGCTTACCACATCTTCAAATTCGGGATTATTAATAATAATACCGATTGCTTTCGCCGTATCCATGGAAGAACCGCCGCCGATTGCTATTAAATAATCTGAGCCTGATTTCTTAAATGCATCCACGCCTGTCTGTACATTTTCAATGGTAGGATTGGGCTTGATATTGGAATATAATTCATAAGCAAGTCCTGCTCCTTCCAAAACATCCAAAACCTTCTTCGTAACCCCGAATTTTACCAAATCAGGATCTGAACACACAAACGCTTTCTGAAAACCTCTTCCTTTTGCCTCCCCTGCAATATCCTGGATTGCTCCTGCTCCATGATAGGAAGTTTCATTAAGTACAAATCTGTTTGCCATACCTTTCTCTCCTTTATTATTTTTTTATTCCCACGGGCAACGAGCCGAGTGACTGCTTGCAGGCATTTGGCGACTGCCGCGAGGGTCAAAGACCCCCACAGCTTGCTGCGGGGTCTTTGACTATCCGCATCTGTCCGATGCCCGCTGCACGGCGTCCGTAGGATATCTTCTATTTTACATACAAAAAGCGTTCCGGTAAAGTAACTTTAAAATCTTTTGCAAGATTTTTAAAATCTTCCGGCATAATTGTCTGTAATTTGTCAGGCCGCATGGACATTACTTTTACATAAATCTCCGCTGATTTTTCTACCGTGTGCATCAGTCCGAAGGTCAAGTCAAAATCTTCCCCGGCTGCAAACATTCCATGATGAGCCCAAATTGCCACATCATACTCCTTCATTAATTTACTGGTTGCTTCCGCTATTTCCCTTCCTCCGGGAACCATCCATGGCACTACCCCGATACCGTCCGGAAATACTACCGGACATTCCGTAGCCATTTCCCACAATTCCCTGGTAAATACTTCATCCTTTAAGGGAAGTACAAAAGTAAGCGCTATTACATTGGCCGGATGAGCATGGTAAATCACTCTGTACCTTCCGTCTGTGGCCAGCTTTTTTACTTCATGATTCATCAGATGGGAAGGTAATTCGGAAGTCGGCCTGCCGCCGTTTACAAGTCCCCATACAATACGGTAATTCTCACCTTTTTCATCCAGCTCTATCATACAGAAGGAATCCTCCGGCCTGACCATAACATTACGGAAAAACTTCCCGCTTCCCGTCACCAGAAAATACTCCCCCGAAAGAGCGGGAACCACAGTACCGATAGCCTGCCATTCCTTTATCTCAAAATTGTCTTTTACCTCTTCCACTTCCTCCGGCTTTACGCGGTAAGAAAGATTACCTCCGTTTCTTTCATGCCAGCCCTGATTCCATCCATCATCAGCCATCCGCATAAATCCTTTTACAAATTCAGCCTCTAAAAAATTCATGTTTCCTCCATTCCGCTGCTTTCAGATTTTTATTCCCACGAACAACAAGTCAAAGTCATGCCAGCACGACCTTGACGACTGCCGCGAGGGTCAAATCCCCTGCTTGCGGCGGGGTATTTGACTGTCGTCCCTTGCAGCACTCCTGTCACTATAAGATTCACAACAACATTATCTTTTTAATAATACTTCCCTTTCATATTCTTTCACTGCCTCAAACCAGCTTCTGTCGGAAATCACGCCGCACTGTCTGCAATACTCTTCCCAGACAGCTCCAAAAGGATAGGTCTTAATATCTTCCTGCAGCATCATCAGTTCTGTCAGGCGGTTCTCATCCTGAAGCTTTTTAAATTCCTCATTGGGCGTGCAAAGTGCAGTAAGGAGAGCTTTCTGCCAGCTGCAAAAGCCTACCACCCAGGCGGATACTCTGTTAATGCTGGCATCAAAATAATCAAGCGCCATATAAACACGTGAAAGAGCATCATTTCTCACGATTTCCTTGGCCATCTCTTTGGTTTCGTCATCAAAAAGCACTACATGGTCACTGTCCCAACGGACAGGCCTTGTAATATGTAAGGCAATCTCGGGAAAGAAGCAGAGCAGGGCGGGAATCTTATCCGAAACCACCTCTGTGGGATGATAATGCCCATTATCCATCAAAGGAAGGCATCCGTCATGAGTTGCCGCAAAGGTCAGCGCAAATTCCGCGCTTCCTGCCGTATAGGATTCCACGCCAATGCCGAATACCTTGGATTCCACACAAGGCTTTACAAGGTTTTTATCATAAGGTTCCGATAAAATCTGCTCAATAGAATCCTTATAGCGGAGTCTTGGTCCCATACGGTCCGCCGGAATATCCTTATATCCGTCGCCAATCCAGATATTCATGACACAGGGCACTCCTGTTTCCTTTGCAAAATATTCTGAAATACGGATGCAGGCTTTTCCATGCTCAATCCAGAACCTTCTTGTTTCCTCGTCGGGGCTTGTAAGCGTCAGGCCGTCTTTTACTTTGTCATGGGAAAAGAAAGTGGGATTGAAGTCAATTCCCATATTTCTTTCCTTTGCAAAAGCCACCCATTTGGCAAAATGCTTCGGCTCAATCTTATCCCTGTCAACATATTCGCCTTCTTCAAAAATCGCATAGCTCGCATGCAGGTTCAGCTTCTTTTTACCGGGCATTAACTGAAGCGCTTTATCCATATCCTGCATCAGCTCTTCCGGTGTTCTTGCCTTACCCGGATAATTGCCGGTTGCCTGAATCCCTCCCGTTAAAGGACCATCATGGTCAAAACCGGTTACATCATCCCCCTGCCAGCAATGAAGGGATACGGGAATTTCTTTTAGCACCGCTATTGCAGCATCGGTATCCACTCCTGCCCCCGCATACATTTCTTTTGCTGCTTCATACCTTTCTTTCTGTGTCATATTTACCTCTTTCCTCTTTTCCGCGCTTATTTACGCTAAATTTTTGCTATTGCAGCCCTGCAGCTTCTCTAAGCCTGCAGGCCAGTTATCCTTTAATCAAATCCATCCGGTATCTCATCCTTCCGGTTTATATTCCTGAACAGGGAAGGATTTAAAAATGCTTTTCCTTGCATCCTTCAGGCTTAACAGTTCCCCCCGGGCAATCATCTGTGCAGAAATATTTCCAATCGCTGTTGCTTCCGCAGGGCCTGCATAAACCGTAACTCCTGCTGCCTTGGCAGTAAGGCGGTTCAGATAATCCGCATTGGCTCCGCCGCCTACAATATGAATACTGTCATAAACTTTGCCTGTCATATCCTCAATTTCCTTTTTGGTATCCGCGTAGCACCTGGCCAGGCTGTTGTAAATAACGGCTGCCACCTGTGCAATCCCTTCCGGCACCTCCTGCCCTGATTCTCTGCAGGCAGCCTTTACCTCTTCTGTCATGTTTTCCGGAGAAAGAAACCTGTCATCATTGCAATTGACCAGCGATGCAATTCCGCATTCCGATGCTGCCCTGCATATTTCACCAAAGCCCAAATTCCCGCCGATTTCCTTTTTCACAGACTGAATCATCCAAAGCCCCATGATATTTTTCAAGTAACGAAACCTGCAGTCATAACCGCCTTCATTGGTCAGATTGTGAATTCTGCTCTTTTCGCTGCAGTCTGCTTTAAAAAGCTCTGTTCCCATAAGCGACCATGTTCCCGAACTGATATAAAGCATATCATCACTGTCAGAAGGCACCGCCATAACGGCAGACCCCGTATCATGCGTTGCAGGAAGCACCACCTTACAGGAATACCCGACTTCCTGCGCCAGTTCTTCTGTTAAACTGCCGAGCTCTGTTCCCGGCATCTGAATCTTTTGAAAAACAGAAACAGGATATCCCAGTTTCTTTATTAATTCTTCATCCCAGTTCCCGGTTTCCGGATTTACCAGCTGGGTTGTAGTTGCATTGGTATATTCTGCCGCAGTTTTTCCTGTCAGCAAAAAGTTGAAATAATCCGGTATCATCAGCATTTTATCCGCCGTCTGAAGCTCCTCCGGCTTTCTTTCCTTCAGCGCCATCAGCTGATAAACCGTATTAAACATCTGCTTCTGGATTCCGGTTCTTCCATACAATTCCTTTTCAGAAATACTTTCATAAACCTTTTCATCCATGCCCTTGGTACGATCATCCCTGTAAGCTACTGCATTTCCGATTCTGTTACCTTCCTTGTCAAGAAGCACAAAATCCACCGCCCAGGTGTCAATCCCCATGGAAACAGGTATTTTGGAAAGTTCCTTACACTTCTTCATTCCTGTCTTAATTTCCGAAAAAAGCCTGTCCACGTCCCAGACCTTTTCCCCCTGCTTTTCCACCATCCCGTTGGGAAAACGGTAAATCTCCTCCAATACAATCCTTCCGTCTTCCTTATGAGCCAGCATATGGCGCCCGCTGGAGGCCCCAATGTCCACTGCCAGATAATACTTCTCCATATTGCCCCACCTTTCCTATGTCCATTTCACTACCTTTATTTTAGAAAAAATCCGGGCATAAAAAAAGAACACCTTTTGTTTAAAAAAGTGTCCTTATTTGCCAAAGAAATTTTAGGGTTCCAAAAGTCAATAACCCCGCCGCAAGCAGCGGGCATGAAAATTGAAGCGCCCCAAGGGGCGGGGTATTGACCCTCGCGGCATTCGCCAAGGTCATGCAAGCATGACTTTGACTCATTGCACGCGGGAATAAAATAGTAATGCTCCAATCAGAAAATTCCAAACAGCATAAAACAAGAGGTGTTTCTTCTATAATTAATATAGTAGATTTACCTCTTTTTGATTGAACATACGTTCTGCATATGTTATAATAAAATTGTGTAATCGAAAAGAAAGCGGATGCGATTTTCCGATGTTAGATGCCCTCTAGTCTTACGAAAG
>CAZDPE010000062.1:0-13336 GCA_964507235.1 uncultured Lachnospiraceae bacterium | reverse complement strand
AAGGAAGTAGAAATAGGAATAGAAAAGCGAAAGCCAGCCAACATGTTTCATGACACATTGGTGCCTTTCGCAGAAAGGCGGATTATAAAAATGAAAATATCAGCAGCATTTGTGTGTAATCGCGGAAAAGTCCGTATAGAAAATCAGGATAATTTGTATTATTACGGAAAAATACTTAAAATGCGTCATTCTAAGGCCTGTTCAAGGTTTCAAAGGGAATCATTTACTAAAAAAGCGGTGTGCTTTGGGGTTTTTGATGGAATGGGGGGAGAGCAATATGGTGCAGCGGCTTCTTATCTTGCAGCAAAAACCATAAAAATTAAAATGAAGGAAAATAAAGAGAAGAAAATACCAAAGGATATTTTGATGGAAGCCTGTTTATTGGCAAATGAAAAGATATATCAGAGAACACGGGAACTTAAGGCAAAACGTATCGGTGCAACAGGGGCAATTGTATATATACAGTACGACAGAATATGGTGCTGCAATGTGGGCGACAGCAGGATATACAGATTACGCGGGGATGAGTTGTCCCAGCTTTCTTATGACCATATATATAAAGGAACAGTAAGTCAAAATCAGAAACCGGGATTAACACAGCATTTGGGAATGAATTCGGAAGAAATGGCGTTATTTCCCTATATCACGGATGATGTCATAAATCAGGGGGATAAATTTTTGATTTGCAGTGATGGACTGACAGATATGGTATCATTTAAAGAGATAGAAAATATATTACTGAAATGTTCATCAGTCAGGAAATGTAATAGAATATTGTTGAAAAGAGCCTTGGAAAACGGCGGAAAAGATAATATTACTATTATTACATTTAAGGTGAAATGAAAAACAGAGGAGGATGAGCTGGAAACAAAGAAACATACCTGTATAATAGAAGAGTATAATAAGCAGTAAAAAGGCTGATATTATGTGTGTTTCCATTCCTGTTATGACGGAATTCGGGCCTGACCCGGCTTCGGCTATGGACTATGGTATGGTGGGAATTGCGGGGTTGTTGTTGATAGAATAATGCATCCGGGGAAATATGAAAACAGATATAAGGTACAATTATAATAAATATAATAAATATTGATTTTACTTATGATTATACATGGTGTATACTTACTAAGTAAAGAAGGAACAGCAGGTCTTTACGGCCTGCTTATTCTCGTGGGCAATGAGTCAAAGCCATGCTTGCATGATCTTGATGAATGCCGCAGGATGATGATTTTTCAGGAGGAGAAAAAATATGGTAAAAGCAGTAGTAGGCGCAAACTGGGGCGATGAAGGAAAGGGAAAAATAACGGATATGCTTGCACGGCAGGCGGATATTATCATTCGTTTTCAGGGCGGTGCCAATGCAGGACATACAATTGTAAACAACTATGGTAAATTTGCACTTCATACATTGCCTTCGGGTGTGTTTTACGGACATACAACAAGCATTATAGGCAACGGAGTTGCCCTGAATATTCCTCTGTTATTTGAGGAAATCAAATCCATTACGGACAGAAATGTTCCTGAACCTAAAATCCTTGTTTCTGACAGGGCGCAGATGGTAATGCCTTACCATATTCTGTTTGACCAGTATGAGGAGGAAAGGCTTGGCGGTAAGTCCTTTGGTTCCACCAAATCGGGTATTGCACCTTTTTATTCTGATAAATATGCAAAAATCGGTTTTCAGGTAAGTGAATTGTTCGATGAGGACTTATTAAAGGAAAAGGTGGAAAGAGTATGCGAGCAGAAAAATGTTATTCTGGAGCATTTATATCACAAGCCTGCCATTAAGCCGGATGAACTTTTGGAAACCCTTCATGAATATAAAAAAATGGTTGCTCCTTATGTTTGTGATGTATCCGCTTATCTTGATAAAGCAATTAAGGAAAACAAGACGATATTGCTGGAAGGTCAGCTTGGTACGCTGAAGGATCCTGACCATGGAATTTATCCTATGGTTACCTCATCTTCCACACTTGCAGCTTACGGTGCCATCGGCGCAGGTATTCCGCCTTATGAAATCAAACAGATTGTTACTGTCTGCAAGGCTTATTCCTCCGCGGTGGGAGCAGGTGCATTTGTTTCTGAAATCTTCGGTGAGGAAGCGGATGAATTGAGAAGAAGAGGCGGTGACGGCGGTGAATACGGCGCTACCACCGGACGCCCCAGACGTATGGGCTGGTTTGACTGCGTGGCTTCCAAATATGGATGCAGGCTCCAGGGAACCACAGACGTGGCTTTTACAGTACTTGATGTACTTGGTTATCTGGATGAGATTCCCGTATGTACAGGTTATGAGATTGACGGAGAAGTTACCACTGATTTTCCTGTAACCTATAAGCTTGAGAAGGCAAAGCCTGTGCTTACTACCCTTCCGGGCTGGAAATGTGAAATCCGCGGCATCAAAAAATATGAAGATCTTCCTGAAAACTGCAGAAAATATGTGGAATTCATTGAAGAGCAGATTGGATATCCCATTACTATGGTTTCCAATGGCCCCGGAAGAGATGATATTATTTACAGGGAAAGTTCTTTATCGTAAACGACATAATAAAGTACATCATGCAGGGCTTTTTGCTGTATGATGTACTTTTTATACGAAACGGCAGAATGAGGAAATATTATGAAAGTTAATTATGCGAAAGAACTTGATAAAATATTGGAAGATTCCTCAAACAGGGGAAAGCATTTATTCCTTCACAGCTGTTGTGCACCCTGCAGCAGTTATGTTCTGGAATATCTGAGAGTCTTTTTTCGTATAACCGTATTTTATTTTAACCCCAATATCACAGAGGACGAAGAATATTTCAGACGGGTGGAGGAGCAGAAAAGGCTGATTTTGGAATTTAACAGGCAGCTTTCCGAAGAAAAAATAAGGCAGGAGGCATCCGGAGCGTTCCCGATAGAAAGTATAGAGGGAGATTATCAGAAGAAGCTTTTTTTTGACAGGATAAAAGGACTTGAGCAATGCCCGGAGGGAGGAGAGAGGTGTTTTGCCTGCTTTGATTTACGGCTTCGTGAAACCGCTTTGCGGGCAAAGCAGCATCAGGCAGATTATTTTACCACCACATTGACAATCAGCCCTTTAAAGAATGCGGCTAAAATCAATGAAATCGGGGAATTAATTGCAGAAGAATACGGAATTGCATTTTTACCCTCCGATTTTAAGAAAAAGAATGGATATAAACGTTCAGTAGAATTGTCCAAGGAGTATGGCCTGTACAGACAGGATTATTGCGGCTGTGTCTTTTCCAAAATGGAGCGGGAGTCTAAGAAGTAAACTTCAGAAGTAAACTTCAGAAGTTAAAATTATACCAAGACTAATCTTGCGGAAAACGGTATATAATGGTAGGATAAATTCATTGAGATTAAAGTAAAAATCAGATAAAAGGAGATTGGCTATGAAAAAATTCCTGGATTTGATTTCGGAAGAAATGAAGCAGGCTTTTGAGGCAGCTGGGTATGAACGGGAACTGGGAAAGGTTACTCTTTCTAACCGTCCTGACCTTTGCGAATATCAGTGTAACGGCGCTATGGCAGGAGCCAGGCTGTATAAAAAGGCTCCGGTTATGATAGCGGGTGAGGTGGCCGAAAAATGTAAGGACAGCATGGTATTTTCGGAAGTGACGGCAGTACCTCCCGGATTTTTAAATGTAAAGGTTAAGGAAGCTGTTGTTACGGAGTATCTGGCCAAAATGCGGGAAGAGGATAAATTCGGACTGGAAATGCCTGCAGAGCCTAAGAAGATAGTTATTGATTATGGCGGACCTAATGTAGCCAAGCCCCTTCATGTGGGACATCTTCGTTCTGCCATCATCGGAGAGAGCATTAAAAGGATTGCAAGGTATGCGGGCCATGAGGTAATCGGAGATATCCATTTGGGGGACTGGGGGCTTCAGATGGGACTGATTATAACAGAATTGAGGGAAAGAAGGCCGGAACTTGTTTATTTTGATGATGCTTATACCGGGGAATATCCGGAGGAACCGCCCTTTACCATTTCGGAGCTTGAGGAAATTTATCCCACTGCCAGCGGAAAGTCTAAGGAAGACCCTGCCTATAAAGAAAAGGCTATGGATGCTACCTTTAAGCTTCAAAGCGGCGTAAGGGGATATCGCGCTTTGTGGAAGCATATTCTGAATGTATCTGTTGCTGACCTTAAAAAGAATTACAAGAATCTGAATGTAGAGTTTGACCTCTGGAAGGGCGAATCGGATGTTCATGATGTGATTCCTTCCATGGTGGAATACATGAAGAAAGAAGGCTATGCTTACATCAGCGAGGGAGCCCTGGTGGTAGATGTGAAAGAGGAAACAGATACCAAAGAAATCCCGCCCTGCATGATTTTAAAATCGGACGGAGCCTCTCTTTATAATACTACAGACCTCGCCACGATTCAGGAACGTATGAAGAGCATTCATCCCGATGAAATTATTTATGTGGTGGATAAACGTCAGGATCTGTACTTTGAGCAGGTTTTCCGCTGCGCAAGGAAAACAAAGCTTGTAAACGATGATACGAAGCTTAAATTTCTGGGATTCGGCACCATGAACGGCAAGGACGGCAAGCCCTTTAAGACCAGGGAAGGCGGCGTTATGAGGCTGGAAACGCTGATAGCTGAAATTAATGAGGAAATGTACCGTAAAATCACCGATAACAGGGAAGTGCCTGAAGAAGAGGCAAGGGAAACAGCAAAAACAGTTGCTCTTTCTGCGATTAAATATGGCGATTTATCCAATCAGGCTTCCAAGGACTACATTTTTGATATTGATAAATTTACCTCCTTTGAAGGAGATACCGGCCCTTATATTTTGTATACTATCGTGCGGATTAAGTCCATTCTGAATAAATATAAAGAACAGGGCGGAGGCTTTCCGGATACAGCGGCTCTTTGTGAAGCCTGCAGCGAATCTGAAAAGGCGCTGATGCTGGAAATTACAAAATTTAATTCCATGATGGAAAATGCCTGTGAAGATACGGCACCGCATAAGGTTTGTGCTTACATTTATGATTTGGCAAATGCTTTTAACCGTTTTTATCATGAAACAAAGATTTTAACTGAAGAGGATCAAAATAAAAAGGAAGGATTCATTGCCCTGCTTGTTCTTACCAGGGATGTACTTGAAACCTGCATTGATGTACTTGGCTTCTCCGCTCCGGAGAGGATGTAAAATCAAAATCCCGGGAATTTTAAATGAAAAATAATAGAAAATATCAATACAGAAAAAAGAAAAAGCAGAGGCCAAAAAGCTTTCTGCTTTTTAGTCTGCTCATCTGCCTGGCGCTTTTGGGAGCTTTGCGGAAGGAATCGGATTCAGTATCAGTACATGATAGGCAGCCAAAGGAGAATAAGACTCAAACTCAATATGCTGATGCAGAAAAAAACGGGGATGAACCCCAAAAAGCTGAAGACGGTAACACAGGGGAAACGCTGGAGGTACATTTTATTGATGTAGGACAGGGAGATGCTGTTTTCATTAAATGCGGAGAACACGCTATGCTGATAGATGCAGGTGATAACAGTAAGGGCACTGCGGTGCAGCTTTATTTAACCAAACAGGGAGTTTCCAAACTGGATTATGTAATCGGAACCCATCCGGATGCGGACCATATCGGCGGCCTGGATGTAATTATCACTAAATTTGATTGTAATAAGGTGATTATGCCTGAAGTGGAAAGGGATACTGCTGCATATCGTGATGTGGTTATGGCAATGGAATATAAAGGATATCAAAATACGCCTCCTGCTCCCGGGGACAGTTATCAGCTTGGAGAAGCGGTTTTTACTATAATTGCCCCTAACAAAGATTATGGGGAGGATTATAACAATGCGTCTGTGGGGCTATTGCTCCGTCATGGTAATAATCGTTTTATTTTTACAGGAGATGCGGAAAGTGAGGCGGAAGAAGATATGCTTTTAAATGGAATTGATTTAAGTGCCGATGTGATGAAAGCAGGTCATCACGGCAGCAGCAGTTCAGGCAGCACTGCCTTTCTTGATGCAGTGAATCCAAAGTATGTGGTAATCAGCTGCGGTGAGGGCAATTCTTATGGACATCCTCACGCAGAATTCTTAAATGCACTGCGGGAAAGGGGGATACAGGTTTTCCGCACGGATGAGCAGGGAAGCATAGTAGTTACCTCTGACGGGAAGAATCTTACATGGAACTGCGCACCTTCTGAGAGCTGGAGAAGCGGTTATGAAGCAGAGAGCAGAAGATAATTATACAAAAAATAGAACATTTTATTATAGTTCTTTTGGAGCTTCTGTGCTATAAAAAAGCTAGAAACAGGCTTGGAAGGAGACTTGCAGTATGAAAAGTTACGTAAAGGATATGACGGTAGGAAAGCCTGCCGGTTTATTGTTGTGGTTTATGCTTCCTATGGTGGTGGGGAATGTGTTCCAGCAGTTATATAATATGGTGGATTCCATGATTGTAGGCAAATATGTTGGTGCTGATGCGCTGGCGGCTGTTGGAGCTACGGGTTCATTGAACTTTTTAATATTCTCTTTATGCGGCGGAATGGCAAATGGAATCGGAATCATCATTTCTCAGTACTTTGGTGCGGAAAATGACGAAAGGGTAAAAAAGGCCATTGCAAATGCTGTTTATATTATGGTAGTATCGGCAGCTTTAATGGGATTTTTGGGCTTTATTCTGGCAAAACCCCTGCTGGCATTTTT
Organism: uncultured Lachnospiraceae bacterium; assembly: GCA_964507235.1. Lineage (GTDB taxonomy): Bacteria > Bacillota > Clostridia > Lachnospirales > Lachnospiraceae > Suilimivivens. The sequence continues at coordinate 6,657 of CAZDPE010000062.1, read as the reverse complement.
AAATACACCGGAAAATATTCTGGATGATTCCACTTTATATATGAAGATTATGTGTGTGGGCATATTTGCAGTTGCCCTTTATAATTGTATAGCAGCCATTTTGCGGGCGATAGGGGATTCCAAAACTCCATTATATTTTCTGATAGTGGCAAGTATTTTAAACATTGTATTGGATTTGTTCTTTGTGAGAACTGTGAATATGGGCGTTGCGGGAGCAGGAATTGCTACCATTATTTCTCAGCTTTTTTCCGGTATCGGAAGTCTTTTGTTTGCCATATGGAAAAATCCGTATTTTAAAATCGGAAGAGAACATATGAAAGCGGAGTGGGATATTATCCGGCAATGCATCAGGATGGGAATCCCTCTTGCATTTCAAACCTCCTTAATTTCTATTTCCTGCGTGGTACTGCAAAGTGTGGTAAATACTTTTGGGTCTGTGGTAGTTGCTGCATTTACGGCTACCAGCAGAATTGAACAGCTGGTACAGCAGCCGTATAATTCCCTGGGGATGGCCATGTCAACCTATACGGGACAGAATATAGGAGCGGGAAAGACAGACAGGGTAAAGCAGGGTTACAGGAGGGGCTGGCTGATTATGGCAGTATTTTCCTTCATCATGATGCCTATAGCACAGTTTGGCGGGGAATTTATTATGAAGCTGTTTGTCGATGACGCGGAGGTTATTGCCCTTGGCAGCCGGGCACTTAAGATTACAAGCTGGTTCTATCTGTTTTTAGGCTCCATTTATGTTACCAGAGGTATGCTGAACGGTGCGGGGGATGCAGTATTTTCCTTTATTAACGGAGTGGTGGAAATGGCGGGGCGTATTTGTCTGGCAAAGCCGCTTACCATGATTCCGGCGATAGGCGTATGGGGTGTCTGGCTGGCAACGGCATTGACCTGGTGTATAACAGGAATTGTCAGCATAGCACGTTATCTTCAGGGGAAATGGAAATTGGCGGATAAGAGGACAGATGAGATGCCGGCAGCATAGGAGTTGAAGCTTTACAATCGGATTGAAATTGTGGTATTATATTACAGGTGAGTTTTGCGAAGGGAGTGATTGCTCTGGATGATACGAGGAACAGAATTATCGCCGCTGCGATAAAAGCTGTGCGCCAGTACGGCATGGAGGGCGTGCGAATTCAGAATGTCAGCGGACTGGCGGGGATTTCAGCCGGCGCTCTGTATCGTTATTTTGACAGCAAGGACCAATTATTGACAGAGTGCTTTACTCAGATAGATAAGCAGGCAGCAAGAATTTTTGAACATTTGGATTTCAATCCCCAAACCCTGCGCAGCGACCCACTGCAGTCGGTAAAAAGCTTATGGATGCCTTACTTCCGGTTCTGGGTAATGCATCCGGACGAAACTGTTTTTTACCATCGTTTCCGGGACAGCGCGTTTTTCCCTGCATACAATAAAAGCCGGGACGTATCCCATTTTAATACGTTTGCGGGTATGGTTCAGGCTTTCCAGAACATATTCCCGAAACTGAAACAGATCAATCAGGATTTACTGTGGCTTCATATTCTTACTTCTACCGTAATGTATGCCAAATATACGGTTGAAGGGACTCTGCCGGATGACGAGGAAACAGAGAACGCTATATTCCAGCTGCTGTCTTTCGGTTTAAGCTGCTGTCTGCGGGCGGAGAAATAGCAGGAATGAAACCGCATCAATATATGTTTTTTAGCGTAAAGTGAATGAACGTTTACTTTTGGCTGAAGATAGTTACGTTAAGGAGTACAGACTTAATGCATACGCTGAAAAAAATAATCAGAAGATATATTTACCTGACCATGACATTTTTAGTAGCTGTGATTATGGCAGTTGTCTTTTTCATCGAGGCAGCAAATGAAAAGAAGCTGGCTCACGAAAATGCGATCAGAACCTTTTCGCAGATGGAACAGGTACTGGAAGAGAATCAAAAGGAGCTGGATGAAATACAGGAAGAATACAGGCAGACCTGTCTGCATAATGCAGAAGCCATTGCCCGTATTATAGAGGACAGCCCCGATATATTAGGCGATACGGAAGAAATGAGAAAAGTCGCTGTGTTCATAGAGGTAGATGAAATACATATTTTTGATAAAACCGGCCGTATTTTTGCAGGCACTAATCCAGAATATTTTGGTTATACGTTTGACTCCGGGGAACAGATGATGTTTTTCAAATCTCTGCTGGAGGATAAAACATTAAGGCTGGTTCAGGATATTATGCCGAATACAGCGGAAGGAAAGCAGATGCAGTACGCCGCCCTCTGGAGCAGCGACGGAGAGTTTATCGTGCAGGTGGGCATGGAGCAGGAGAATGTCATGAAAGCCACGGAGAAAAATGAATTGTCCTATATTTTTTCTTTGTTCCGTGTGAATCCGGAAGTTTATTATTATGCTATAGACGCCGGAACGGGGAAAATCGCAGGCTCCTCGGAACAGGACAGCGTAGGAAAGGATTCTGCGGAAATCGGTTTGAATTTAAATGACATAACGGGGGATGAAATAGAATTCAACGCAAAAATAAACGGGAAGAATGCTTTTGGCGTACTGAAAAAAATAGGATCCAATTATATCGGACGGGTGATTTTAAACAGCACCCTTTACCGGCGGATGCCGGGCATTTTGCTGATATTCTTTCTTTGCCTGACGGCAGTTGCGTTATTGCTGGCTCATATGATCACATGGCAGATAAATAAATATGTTGTAAACGAAATCCATGAGGTAAATAAAAAGCTGAAAGCGATTACCAACGGTGAGTTTGAGGAAGTTGTGGACATTCAAAGCAGCATTGAGTTTTCCAACCTGAGCAGGTATATTAATGTGATGGTGAAAAGCTTATTGGACAATAACCGGAAATTATCCTATGTACTCAGCAAGACCAACCTGTATATAGGCGTGTATGAATATACCGGGCATATGAGAAAGGTCCGTTTTACGGAATATATTCCCCGGATCTTGTGCGAAGATGTTGAAACGATAGAACAATTATCCGAAGATTCCGGCCGGTTCAGGGCATTTCTTGACAAAATACGCGAAAATCCCATATCGGATGAAGATAATGTATACAGGATAGGCGAACAGTATGTTAAACTGGAAGAAATGAAAGACGAGGACGCCTTTTTCGGCGTTGCGATTGATGTAACGGAAAGGATAATAAAGCACAGGAAAATTGAAAGGGAAAGGGATACCGACCTTCTGACCGGCTTATATAACCGGCGCGGCCTGGAAGCAAATCTTTCCGATTTGTTCAGCAGTCCGGAGAAACTGGGACACGGCGCAATACTTATGATAGATGTGGACGGACTGAAAGAAATTAATGATGCCTATGGGCACGAAATGGGAGATTTATATCTTAGGGAAATTGCAGGCTTGATACAAAGCATCGGCACAAAAAACAGCATAGCTTCCAGACAGGGCGGGGATGAATTTGTATTGTTTTGGTACGGTTATGAGAGCGAGGAAACATTGATGGACGCAATCAGATCGTTGGAATATCTCCAGAATAACCGTTCCTCAAAGCTGGGAGAGGATTTAACCGTTCCGCTCAGATTTTCCTTTGGCTTCTGCCTGACAAAGGGCAGTACAGATTATCATACATTAATAAAAGAAGCGGATGAAAAGATGTATTCAAATAAACTGGACCGGAAAAAACTTTTTACGCAGGATAAACTTATAAAATTACAAAAAGGGTAAGCATGTAACGGAAAATTTTCTAAAGGTACTTGATTTTTTTTATGATTCTGATACAATGCTTTTTATTGTGTGATAAAGCACAGTAAGAGAAGGAGAAAAAAAATGAAAAGTAACTTATTAAAAAGAATTGCTGTATTAGCAGCGATAGCAGTAACGGGAATGTCGGCAGCGGCCTGCAGCGGCAAGTCTGAAGAGCCGGCGGAGGTATCGGCGGCTCTGACAGAGGAAGAGTATATCGCAAAAACAGAAGAACTGGCACAGTCCATGACAGATGTCATGAATGACGCTGCCGCACTGGATCCTGATGATTTGGAAGGCGCAAAGGCAATGATTGAAAGCCTGAAAGAACCCTTTGCTGAGTTTGCGGCTTTGGAAGCTCCTGAAAAGTATGCAGCTGCACAGGCTGAGTACAAATCAGGCTGCGAGGCCATGGCAGAATATTTGGATATGTGTATTGATTTAATGAATCCCGATAAAGCGGATGATGTTAATACTGACAAGCTTACAACGCTTCTTACAACAATCCAGAATGATTTCACAGAAGCAGCTAATCTGATGGAAGAAGCGGTCAGGTAAAATAATCTGAGGATGGAAAAGGATGCCTGAGGCATCCTTTTTAAATAACAAAAAGGAATGCGGAATGGAAAAGCTGAATGATAAGAAGATTAAATTTCATGAACAGAAATTAGAGTATAAAAGGGGATTTAAGTGGTATGGACTCCCATATTCGGAAATCTCCCATGCCTATCTGAGAATAGAGGAAATTAAGGGAAGGCTCTGCTGCGGCGTTGCAAATTTTGATATGAATTTTCTTATGCTTAAAACAAAGACAGGTGAAATCCATAAGATAGAAGTTTCATCGAAAGAGCTTGTCAAGGAAATGCTCCGGGAACTGCAGATCAGAAACAGCGAAATAGAAGTCGGGTATAAAAAACAGGAGCAGAATCTGACTTAAGTACTGCAGATGGATTTACCTTTCAGAGCTGGTTCGTAAAAATTGAATTGAATCTTGTTTTCCCAAAATTCCTATGGTATAATAATCAATGCTTTCCACATTTTGCCGGGAGTGTTTTGTAGTCAACGAAAAATCCAATCAAGGCTCCATACGTAAGCTTTTCTTGTCTGTGCAAAGTGGAAATGCGGGCTGGAAGAATTTAGAGGTGACAGATAAATGAAAGCAGAAAAACGTGTAATCGCCATGCTGGCTGCCTGCCTGCTGGTTCCAGCTATGGCGGGCGGCTGTGGGAAGGAACGGCAGGACAGTCAGATATTTCTTTATGATCAGGAGGAGGAGCAGCAGGATATCACGATCAGTATGTTTGGATATAAAGCGGATTCTAGGAATCTCCTGGCTATTGAAGATACGCTGCACAGTTTCATGGAACAGAATCCGGGAATCAATATCACTTATGAAGGCATCAAGGGTTCCGCGTATTGGGATGCCCTGACGAAGCGGGCGGCTTCCGGGACGCTGGACGATATCATTATGGTGGATCACGACAGGTTAATGGATTTTTCGTCGCAGGGATTGCTTGCCGACCTTTCGGGGCTTCCGGGATTGGATAACTATGCGGAGTTTGCCGGCAGTCAGTTTTTGAATGAGGATGGTTCTGTATGGTTTCTCCCTACCTGCATTTCTGCCTACGGGCTCTATATCAATTACGACCTTTTGGAATCTGACGGGCAGACGGTACCGACAGACTGGGAGGAATTTGCCGCCGTATGCGATTACTATGCCGGTAAAGGGTGTGTGCCTGTTATTGTAAATAATTATTCTTCCCTCCGCAGCCTGATAATTGCAAAGGGAATGTTCGATGTTTACCAGTCCGAAGATGATGAGGCTGAAATCGCGTCATTTAACGCCAAAGAAAAAGATCTTGCTGCCCAGCTTGCCCCGGGACTTGAGATGGTCTGTGAGATGATAGAACGGGGATGGATCGACTGCTCCGAAGGTCTTGTTACGACTCAGACGGAGAGTGATCTGGCGCTTTTTGTTCAAGGGGACAGGCCTTTTATGATAACGGGCGCATGGGCATCCCCCCGTGTAGCGGACAGTGAACCCGGATTTTCCTATGGAGTGCATCCGTTTCCTATTCTGGATGACGGGAGCGTATTGGTTGTGGACACCGCTACTTGTGTGGCAGTCACCGCCGGAAGTGAGCATCAGGCGGAGGTAATGGATTTTTTGGCTTATCTGATCCAGCCGGATGTAATGTGGAATTACTGTGAAAGCCAGAGCAGCTATACGCCCATGAAGGATGACCGTATTCCCACGGACAGCGCCATTGCGCCGTCGGTGGAATATTTGGAAAACGGGCGCATCGTGATCGGGTCGGATTACCGGCTGACCCTTCCGCTGGATACGGCGCTGGTGGAATGTACGGCCGCGCTCTTAAGGGGGGCGGACATACAGGAAGCGGAAACTGTTTTAGCGGAACAGCTCAGGAAAAATGAATGAAAAGGAAACAGATGAAAAATGATGACTCTGAAAAAGAAAAAAAAAAGATCGTTTTTTTCCAGGGGGGGGCAAAAGTGGCAGCCGTCATCGCCTGTCTCTGCGGACTGCTTTTGGGAGCCCGTTATTATATTGAGAGCATGAGGGCGTCTCTCTGGACGCAGTCTGTTGCTGATGTGCTGGAAATTACGGAGCAGGGCGCCCATGCGTTTGAGGTTTATTTCCGTCAGGGTTTTGCCATGCTGAAAGGCCGCGCCAGTAATTTCTCCCAGTATGAATCCTCGGACGAGGAGGCTATTAAGACAAAGCTGGATTTGTACGAAGAGGGAGATCCTTCCTTTGTGGTCATGGATCTGACTCATGGTATTTTGTATTTTAACAGCAGCAGCCAGACGTTTCTGTCAGAAGAGCAGGCGGCGGCATATCGGGAGTTTCCGGATCAGGGGATTTTAGAACCTTTTCTGAGTGAATACAGCGGACAGCGGATGTTCGGCTACTATGAGCGGTTTA
>CAZDPE010000061.1:0-13481 GCA_964507235.1 uncultured Lachnospiraceae bacterium | reverse complement strand
CAGAAATCATTTGCTTTGAATTCATTATAGCATTATATGATTGTTTTTACAACCATTTTTTTATGGTTTTATATTTTTCATAATTGTCTGCCCTTCTCGCCTGAAAAAGTCCTGAAATCAGGATATACAGATTTCAGGACTTTATGCTTCACTTATAGTTCATTTCAAATTAATTGTTTACAATCTTGCCAAAATCAGCTTTCAGGGATGCGCCGCCGACTAAACCGCCGTCAATATCAGGCTGTGCAAATAATTCAGCCGCATTACCTGCATTAACAGAACCGCCATACTGAATACGAACAGCATCTGCTGCAGCAGCATCATAAATCTCAGCAACACAGTCACGGATAGCTTTACAAACTTCCTGCGCCTGCTCTGTAGTAGCTGTCTTTCCTGTTCCGATAGCCCAGATAGGTTCATATGCAATAACCATAGAAGCAACCTGCTCAGCTGTTACGCCTGCTAAATCAGACTTAATCTGCATGCGAATCCAGTCAAGTGTAATTCCCATTTCTCTCTGCTCCAGAGTTTCACCACAGCAAAGAATGGGTGTAAGACCTGCTTCAAAAGCTTTCTTTACTTTCTTATTTAACAGAGCATCATCTTCTTTGAAGTAATCACGTCTTTCGGAATGTCCGATAATAACGTACTTAACACCTGCATCTGCAAGCATTGCTGCAGAAATTTCTCCGGTATAAGCTCCCTTTTCTTCAAAGTACATATTTTCAGCGCCTACTGCTACATTTGTGCCCTTAACCGCTTCCACTACGGGAACAATATCAATTGCAGGTACACAGTAAACTACATCTACGCTGTCAGATTTAACTAAATCTTTTAATTCATCACATAATGCTACAGCCTGGCTGGGAGTCATGTTCATTTTCCAGTTTCCGGCTACAATTTTCTTTCTTGCCATTTTCTTTTCTCCTTTTATTTGTCATCTGCTGCTGCTACACCAGGCAATTCCTTACCCTCCAGGAACTCAAGCGAAGCGCCGCCGCCTGTAGAAATATGGCTCATCTTGTCTGCAAAGCCTAACTGATTAACAGCCGCTGCGGAATCGCCGCCGCCGATAATGGTTGTAGCATCTGTTTCTGCAAGGGATTTTGCTACTGCAATAGTTCCTTTTGCAAGAATAGGATTTTCAAATACGCCCATAGGTCCATTCCAAACAACGGTTTTAGCGGATTTAACAGCATCTGCATAAAGTTCAGCTGTCTTTGTTCCGATATCAAGGCCTTCCATATCAGCAGGAATCTTGTCAGCGTCAACTACTGTTACATCAATAGGTCCATCAATAGGATCAGGGAAGGAAGCAGCAATTGTGGTATCAATAGGAAGTAATAATTTCTTACCGAGCTTCTCAGCCTTGGCCATCATTTCTTTACAATAATCAAGTTTTTCATCATCTACTAAGGATTTTCCGATTTCATAACCCTGTGCTTTTAAGAAAGTGAATGCCATACCGCCGCCAATGATAAGGGTATCACATTTTTCAAGAAGGTTATTAATAACATTTAATTTATCTGCAACCTTAGCGCCGCCGAGGATTGCTACGAAAGGTCTTACAGGATTCTCTACTGCATTACCAAGGAAGTTGATTTCTTTCTGCATAAGGTATCCAACTGCACATTCTCCGCCTTTTGCACGTATGAACTTAGTAACTCCTGCTACAGATGCATGTGCTCTGTGAGAAGAACCGAAAGCATCACATACATAAACATCAGCCAGGTCAGCTAATTCTTTAGAGAATTCTTCGCCGTTCTTTGTTTCTTCTGTACCGCGGAAACGTGTATTCTGAAGTAATACTACGTCGCCTTCCTTCATAGCAGCAACCGCTGCAGTTGCAGCCTCTCCTGTTACATTATAATCAGCCACGAAATTAACTTCTTTTCCCAGTTTTTCGGAAAGTCTTTTAGCAACGGGCGCTAAAGATTCTCCTTCATTGGGGCCGTTCTTAACTTTGCCGAGGTGGGAACAAAGAATTACCTTGCCGCCATCTGCCAGTAATTTATTGATTGTAGGAAGTGCTGCAACGATACGTGTTTCATCTGTAATTTCTCCGTTTTTAAGAGGCACATTGAAATCACATCTTACAAGCACACGTTTTCCTGCCACGTTGATATCATCAACTGATTTTTTATTTAATCCCATGATTAATTCCTCCATTAAAATTTGTCTTATTCATTCCATTGTCATGAATAATAGAAAATACGCTTTGTGATCTTTCTATTGTCATGAAAAAAGGGGTCCGGTCCACTAGACCGGACCCTTAAGGTCTTCTAACTCAACCTCTCATTGGCATACGCTTCCCTGCCAGCGGCAGGCACCACGGCTTTGCAGCTGCGGATAACGATTTATGCTAACTCTGAGAAGTATTTGATTGTTCTTACCATCTGGCTTGTGTAAGAATTCTCGTTGTCATACCAGGAAACAACCTGTACCTGAGTATTGCCATCTTCCATAGGAGCTACCATTGTCTGTGTAGCATCGAAGATTGAACCATATGTGCTTCCGATAATATCAGAAGATACGATTTCATCTGTGTTGTATCCGAAGGATTCTGTAGAAGCAGCCTTCATAGCTTCGTTAATCTGATCCTTTGTAACAGCACCCTTAACAACTGCAACCAGGATTGTTGTAGAACCTGTAGGAGTAGGAACACGCTGTGCAGATCCGATTAATTTTCCGTTTAATTCAGGGATAACCAGGCCGATTGCTTTAGCAGCACCTGTAGAGTTGGGAACGATGTTCTGAGCGCCTGCACGGCTTCTTCTCTTGTCACCCTTTCTCTGAGGTCCGTCAAGAATCATCTGGTCGCCTGTATAAGCGTGTACAGTTGTCATGATACCGCTCATGATAGGAGCTAAATCATTTAAAGCCTTAGCCATGGGAGCTAAGCAGTTTGTTGTACAGGAAGCTGCAGAAATAACTGTATCTTCAGGCTTTAATGTTGTGTGGTTTACATTGTAAACGATAGTAGGAAGGTCATTTCCTGCAGGTGCGGAAATAACTACTTTACGAGCGCCTGCTGTAATGTGTGCGCTTGCTTTTTCCTTGGATGTATAGAAACCTGTACATTCAAGAACTACGTCTACCTTTAATTCTCCCCAGGGAAGATTCTTAGCATCTGCTTCTTTATAAATTGTGATAGTCTTTCCGTTAACTGTAATGGAATCATCACCATAAGAAACGCTGTCTGCATATTTGTATTTACCCTGTGCGGTATCATACTTTAATAAGTGAGCCAGCATTTCAGGACTTGTTAAGTCGTTGATTGCTACTACTTCATATCCTTCTGCATCAAACATCTGTCTGAATGCAAGACGGCCAATACGGCCGAAACCATTGATTGCTACTCTTACTGCCATTTTAGATTCCTCCTAAAATTGAATAATTATTTATGCTTATTGAACAGCTAATGTTCAATAAGATTTAGTATTTTGCAACCATTTAAGATTGACAAAATTTTATCAGCAGGATTATTTTACCTAATTTGTCTTAAAAGTGCAAGATGTAAATCGAAAATAATTCCATTTTTCAGGTATTTTTCATTTATTTTTTTCATTTACATCATTTATTTTACATTTCATTGCGTTTTTTATTCAAATCAGCTAGACTTAGAAACAGGATTTTACATTAAGGAGGTTTTATTATGCCCGTTACCGCTGATTATCATTTACACTCCTGTTTCTCCGGGGATTCCGATGCTCCTATGGAAGAAATGATTCAAAAAGGAATATCCCTTGGCCTTACTTCCATGTGTTTCACGGAGCATATGGATATGGATTATGTCTACGGCAAAACAGAAAAACCGGGAATGTTTGAATTAAATACGGATTCTTATTTATATGAGCTTGCCACTTTAAAAAGCAAATACGAAGGGCAGATTAAGCTGCTGTTCGGCGTGGAGCTGGGGGTTCAGCCGCATTTAAAAAGAGAGCTCGCTCTTTATTCCAAAAGCTTTCCCTTTGATTTTATTATTGCATCCTCTCATCTATGCAACAGGAAAGACCCCTATTATCCTTCTTTTTATGAGGGCCGCAGCGATGAAGAAGCCTATCGCGAATATTTTTCTTCTATTCTGGACAACCTCAGGGTTTTCAGTAATTTTGACGTATACGGACATCTTGATTATGTGGTCCGCTATGGCAAAACAAAGGATTCCGGATATTCTTACGAAAAATATAAAGATATTCTTGATAAAATTCTTGAAACTCTGCTGGAAAAAGAAAAAGGCATCGAATTAAATACAGGCGCCATCGGATATAATCTGAAAGAACTGAATCCCTGCACCGGCATCATGAAACGTTATAGGGAAATGGGCGGCGAAATCATTACCATAGGTTCCGATGCCCATAATCCGGCTGCCATTGCCAGAGGCTTTGACCGGGCTGCAGAAGTGCTTATTTCCTGTGGCTTTAAGTACTATGCTACTTTTGAAAACCGCCTTCCTGAATTTCACAGAATTTAACACATTGAAGATTATTATAAAAGCGGCGGCGTTATCTGATAACGCCGCCGCCTAATACATATTCTCCATCATAAAATACAACCGCCTGTCCCGGCGTAACAGCACGGACGGGCTTTTCAAATTTACAGTGTATTCTGCCCTCACCAGCCGGTTCTATGATACACCACTCTCCCGGGTGGGCATATCTTACTTTTGCCCACACCCGCCTCGGGTTGTGCAATGCTTCCACGCTCATAAAATTAACGTGATCGCAGGTCAGCTCACGGCTGAAAACATCTTCCGCTTCACCGATTACCACTTCATCCGTTTCCGGTCTTATTTCCGATACAAAAACCTGATGCCCCATAGCAAGCCCAAGCCCTTTCCGCTGGCCAATGGTATAATGAGTAATTCCTTTATGCTTACCTAAAACAGTGCCGTCTGCCGCAACAAAATTACCGGGACCGGGTACTTTTCCGGGCGCCTGACTTTCAATAAACCCGGCATAATCCCCGTCCGGCACAAAGCAAATGTCCTGGCTGTCAGGCTTATGTGCCACCGGAAGCTGATTCTTTATTGCAATTTCACGAATTTCTTCTTTATGATATGCCCCCACCGGCATCAGTGTATGCGCCAGCTGAAACTGTGTCAGATTATACAGGGCATAGGTCTGGTCTTTCTTTGCTGTTACCGAATTTTGAACGGCATATCTCCCGTTTGGCAGCTGTTCCACTCTGGCATAATGTCCGGTAGCTATGTAATCGGCTCCAATTTCCATGCTTCTTTTCAGAAGCGACTCCCACTTCACATAGCGGTTGCAGGCAATACACGGATTCGGAGTCCTGCCAGCCAGATATTCCTCTACAAAATAATCCATAACCTTTTCTTTAAACTCATTTTTAAAGTTCATTACATAATAAGGTATATCAAGCATCTGGGCGACTCTTCTTGCATCCTCTACTGCGGAAAGCCCGCAGCAGCCGCTGTTTTCTTCTTTAACAGCTTCCTCCTCATCCTGCCAAATCTGCATGGTAACACCCACAACATCATATCCCTGTTCCTTAAGGAGCCATGCGGCAACGGATGAATCCACTCCTCCTGACATTCCTACCACTACTTTTTTCTTCATTATCAAAATATCCCTTTAATATTCTTCCTGCTGCTCCTCTTCTCCTTCATGGATATCCGATTTTGGCTGCTTCAGTCCGTCAATGGTAATGCCGTTTTTCTGGGCATAATCCCAAAGTGCTGCATGAATTGCTTCTTCTGCAAGAAGGGAACAATGCACCTTTACGGGCGGAAGTCCGTCAAGAGCCTCCATGACCGCCTTATTGGTTACCTGCATGGCTTCTTCCACGGTTTTACCCTTGACCAGTTCTGTGGCCATGCTGCTGGTAGCCACTGCAGCACCGCATCCAAAGGTTTTGAATTTGCAGTCCCTGATGATATGGTTTTCATCAATATCAAGATAAATGCGCATAATATCGCCGCATTTGGCATTTCCAACGGTACCTACACCACTTGCATTTTCTATTTCTCCCACATTTCTCGGATTGTTAAAATGATCCATTACCTTTTCACTATACATTTTCATGCTCCTTTTCTGTAAAGCTTATTGCTGTTTTTTTATAAAATCCTCATATAAAGGCGACATCTGCCGTAATTTTGTTACAATTTCCTTAATGCTGCCGACTGTATAGTCAATTTCTTCCTTTGTATTTTCCTCACTCAAGGTAAGCCTCAGAGAACCATGGGCAATTTCGTGAGGAAGCCCGATTGCAAGAAGCACGTGTGACGGGTCAAGGGAACCTGACGTGCAGGCCGAACCGCTGGAAGCGCAAATTCCTTTCATATCCAGCATAATCAATAAGGATTCACCTTCCACAAACTGAAAGCTGAAATTCACATTGTTCGGCAGTCTTTTTGTCCTGTCGCCATTCAATCTGCAATAAGGGATTTCCTCAAAAATTCTTTCTATTAAATAATCACGAAGCTCTGTTTCCTTTTTCGTGCGCTCTTCAAAAGAAGCCATCGCCCTTTTTACCGCCGCACCGTAGCCCACAATACCCGGAATGTTTTCCGTACCGGCGCGTCGGCTTCTTTCCTGCTGTCCGCCATGAATAAAGGAGCGGATTTTAATGCCTTTTCTGATATACAGGAATCCGATGCCTTTCGGCCCGTTAATTTTATGAGCGCTGGTAGAAAGCATATCGATATGATATTCATCCACATGAATGGGAATATGTCCATATGCCTGTACTGCATCCGTGTGGAACAAAACGCCATGCTTCTTTGCAATTTCACCGATTTCCTTTATAGGCTGAATAGTGCCTATCTCATTATTAGCAAACATAACAGAAATTAAAACCGTATCAGGACGGATTGCTTTTTCCAATTCATCCAGTTTGAGAATTCCGTTTTCATCCACATCAATATAAGTAATGTCGAAGCCTCTTTTTTTGAGATAATCGCAGGTATGCAGAATTGCATGATGCTCTATTTTAGAAGTAATAATGTGCCTGCCTTTGGCTTCATATGCTTCTGCTGTGGCAATCAGCGCCCAATTATCCGCTTCAGAACCTCCTGCAGTAAAATAAATTTCCTGGGGTGTGGCTCCAAGGCTTTCCGCAATCACTTCTCTTGCTTCATTCATAACCTTTTTGCTCTCCGCACCAAGTCCGTAGATGCTGCTTGCATTTCCATAATTTTCAGCAAAAAAGGGAAGCATGGCATCAACTACTTCTTTTGCTGTTTTTGTAGTTGCTGCATTATCCAGATATATTATTTTATTCATATTCCAATTTGTCCTTTCCGAATACATTTCCTTACTATCCCTAGTTTTCTCCTGGGTTTTCTATGTCATAATATATCATTTAAGGACGGTTCTGTCAACGCTCGCAGCCGCATATATTTATCAATAAAAACAGGCAATGGTACAACTGCTATGCTGCATCTGAACCGAAAAAATCCCCTTATCACGGGAACAATAATTTTGACAATTACCGGCTTTGCCAGCCGTTTCATCGGTTTCTTTTACCGGATTTTTCTATCCCGCATTTTCGGGGCGGAGGGCATGGGCATCTATCAGCTGACATCCCCCGTGCTGGCCCTGTCCTTTTCCCTGACTGTTGCAGGAATGCAGACCGCTATTTCAAAATATGTGGCAGGAGAAACCGTTTCTAAAGATTATAGGTATTCTTTTTCACATTTATTCGCGGGCTTTGTGATTTCCATGGCTGTTTCCGTCCTTTGCACGCTTGGAATTTACTGCTATGCAGATGAGATTGCCAAATATTTTTTAATGGAAGAGCGGACTGCTCCGCTTCTGCGCATTATTTCCCTGTCCATTCCCATGGCAACTGTCCATTCCTGCATCAACGGTTATTTCTATGGCATCAAAAAAACCGCAGTTCCTTCTCTCTGCCAGCTTGCAGAGCAGCTGGCAAGAGTGGGCAGTGTTTACATCATTTATTATTTTTGCCTGCAAAGAGGCATGGAACCCACCATCAGTTTTGCAGTAGTAGGTCTGGTTATCGGGGAGAGCGCTTCCATGATTGTATCCCTGATTGCAGTTAAAGCCCATTTTGAACATGTATTGCCGAAAAATTACGGTCCTCTCCTTAAATTAAACGGAGGAGATTTCCATAAAATATCTTCCAAACTGCTGGCCCTGGCCGTACCTCTTTCCTTAAACAGGGTAATTATTAATTTTCTGCAAAGTGTAGAATCGATTTTTATTCCCAACCGCCTGATGAGTTATGGTTATGACCATTCAGCAGCTTTAAGCGTCTACGGTATTTTAACCGGTATGTCGCTGCCTTTAATTTTATTTCCCAATGCTATTACCGGATCTATCTGCGTTCTGCTGCTTCCCATCGTATCAGAAGCGGATGCAGTGGGAAATAAACGCACCATCCAGAAGGCAGTTCATAAATCCATACAATACGGCTTTTTATTAGGTATTGCCTTTACTGCCCTGTTCCTTCTGTTCGGGCGCTTTCTGGGAAATTTATTATATCAGAATGAGCTTGCCGGAAACTTCATCATGATACTTGGTTTTCTTTGTCCTCTTATGTACATAGCCAGTACTTTAAACAGTATCTTAAACGGTATCGGAAAAACAGGGCTTACCTTTGCCTACAGTATGATAAGTCTTCTGGTCCGGCTTTTATTTGTCTTTTGGGGCATTCCTGTAATGGGCATCAACGGGTATCTCTGGGGGCTGCTTGTAAGTCAGCTTGTGCAGACTCTGCTTTGCATGTTTGCTGTCCGCCGTATACGATAAGGAGTCTGCCCTTTTTTACGGAAACCGATGCTTTTTCACCGGTAAACTCATTACTGACGCCAAGGGGAAATGTGTTTCTAAGTTCAGCATTTTCAAGCGGATATTTCAGTCCTTTCAGCGTAACGCCTTCCGCCTTTTCCCCGTAGGCAAAAACTGAAATATACCCTTTCATATCATTTTGAAAGGATATGCTGTCATTTTGAATTAACGTTGTTATTTGACTTCTGTCAAATAAATATCCTCTGGCATTTTCAGCCGCCAGGTAAGCAAGGCACTGGATATTTGCCAGTGTATGGTCAAATCTTCCTCCGCAGCCGCCATATATATGGAAAACTTTATATCCCGCTTTTAAGCCTTCCTTAAGCGCTATCATCATATCGGTATCATCTTTTTCCGGCTCCAGTTTAATTACATTGGGATGCTCAGGTACATACTTAAGGGAGTCAAAATCACCAACTACCAAATCGATTCTCCGGCCCTTTAAATATTCATAACCGCCATCCACTGCAATAATGAAATCATTCTTTTTTTGATGTAACAGGAGCCGGCTGCAATCACCGGCTCCCACAATATAACATATTCCCTGCTTCAAAATTAATCCTCTCTTAACTGGAACTGTTCAACCAATCCTTTTAATGATACAGCCTGCGCTGACAATTCCTCACTTGTTGCTGAGGTTTCCTGGGCTGCCGCTGAATTGTTTTGAATCACGCCGCTTATCTGCTCTACACTTGTTTCGATTCCCTTAACAGAAGTTGCCTGCTTATCAGAAGCCATTCGAATGCTTGCTACTGCCAAAACAAGCTTATCCATTTCACCAATAACACGATTCAGCGCTGCCGCGGTTTCTTCCGTAATTTCATTTCCTTTCTGCACTTCATGAATTGATTTATCAATCAGTTCCTTCGTTGTAACGGCGCTTGCTGCACTGTCCTCTGCCAGCTTTCTAATCTGGTCTGCAACTACTGCAAAGCCCTTTCCTGCTTCTCCTGCTCTTGCCGCTTCAATTGCCGCATTCAAAGAAAGCAGATTTGTCTGGGAAGCAATTTCTTCAATATCAACAATAATTTTCTCGATTTCTCCGGAGGTTTCTTTTATATTTTCCATAGCTTCAGTCAATTCAGACATTTTTCTCTTGCTGATCTGAGCCTGCTCACCGATAACTTTTGCATTATCATGAGCCTTATCAGTTGTTTGAGTATTTTCAACAACCTGATTGGTGACTTCAGTTACAGTTGCCAGAAGTTCTTCTACTACTGCCGCCTGGTCAGTTGCTCCCTGCGCCAGATCCTGTGAACTGGAAGCCAAATCATTGGAACCTGCGGACACCTGTTCTGCCGCCGCATCTATATTCCCCATCGTATGGCTGAATCCCTTTACTAAATTGGTAAGTTCCTCCAAAAGTACGGAAAAGCTTCCCACATATGCTTCTTTATGCTCACTTCTGACATTGAAGTTTCCCGTTTCAAACTGCTGAATGATATAAGTTAAATCCCCTACCACCGTCTTCAATATCGTAATTGCTTTCCGGAAGCTTTCTGCCAGTTCTCCGATTTCATTTTCTTCTTTATATGTAATTTCAACATCCAGATTGCCCTGTGAGAGGCTTGTAACCGCATTTTCCATTTCAGATAAGGGCGCCAGCAGTTTCTTGGAAAACACGCCATACCCCTTTACTGCAACTACAAGATTAAAAATTAAAAGAATCGCATGCAGTATAATATTAATCACTTTATTACCTACGCCAAGCATTCCGATAATTGCATATAACTCTGATACACAGCAAATACCGATAAGTAAACCGAATATTAACTTTAATTTTTGGCTGAAGCTGTTCTTGTCTTTCATTTTGAATCCTCCAGGATAAGTGTAATTTTCTTTACCGGCGATTATTTTTGCTAATTTATTTCATTATAACATCTTATTCCTTTTTTTACACTATGCTTTTTTAAGAAAAATTGTTAAAATAATGTAAAGCAGAAATTTAGAAGGAGGTATTTTCTATGAAAATTTTATTCATTGGCGGTACAGGTACTATCAGTATGGCCATTTCACGGCTTTTACTCTCCCAGGGGCACACACTTTATCTGATTAACAGGGGTTCCCGAAACACTGATTTATCAGGAAATCTCACAGAACTTAAAGCGGATATTAATGATGAAGCAGCTGCGGCGGAATTGATTCAAAATCTGAATTTTGATGTTGTTGCAGATTTCATTGCTTTTGTTCCCTCACAGCTTGAACGCGATTACAGGCTTTTTAAAGATAAAACAAAGCAATTTATCTATATCAGCTCCGCCTCAGCTTATCAGAAGCCACTTTCCGACTATCGGATAAATGAAGGCACTCCTCTTGCTAATCCTTATTGGGAATACTCCAGAAATAAAATTGCCGGAGAAGAATATTTAATGAAATTATACCGGGAAGAAGGTTTTCCTGTCACGATTGTGCGCCCCAGCCACACGTATGATGAACGTTCCGTCCCCTTAGGCGTCCATGGCGACAACGGAAGTTATGCCGTCATCAAACGTATGATGGATGGAAAACCTGTTATTATTCACGGTGACGGCACTTCCCTTTGGACACTGACTCATAATTCAGACTTTGCCAGAGGCTTTGCAGGGCTTATGGGAAATATTCATGCCATCGGCGAGGCTGTTCAGATTACTTCCGATGAATCTGTAACCTGGAATCAGATTTACGAAATTATTGCAGACGCTCTCGGCGTTAAATTAAATGCTTTGCATGTATCTTCTGAATTTCTGGATGCCTGCAGCAGTTATGATTTTGCCGGAAGTCTTCTCGGCGATAAAGCCAACACTGTTGTTTTTGACAACAGCAAGCTCAAAAAACTGGTTCCCGGTTTTACTGCCACAATGCGGGCAGATCAGGGTATCCGCCGCACTGTAGAATATGTCCTTTCTCATCCTGAATGCCAGCAGGAAGACCCTGTTTTTGATGCATGGTGCGACAAAGTGGTTTCTGCCGTATCAGAGGCCATATTTAAAATCAAAGGCTAAACAAATGAATCCATTTTAAACAGTTTTATCAGATATAAAAAGCGGCTTTCTGCCATATCGCAGGCAGAAAGCCGTTTTTATATCTGTTTTTCATGCCATGGCATTTTTTCCGATTTCACCGTTTCCCCGGGATTTTGAACTGCTTTCTGCATCAAAATCCACAAGTAAGCGTCCTCAAGCGCTTCCGCCAAAGGATAGATTTCTTTTCCTTCTTCTATATACTTCTTCATATCAAGCATCATGGATGCTACGGCAAATTCATCCTGCCACTCATCAAGCATAAGAACCGGACACCACTCTCCGCTCTTTTCTGTAATATCCTCTGTAATAATGGCTTCATACTCTTTACTGACAAAGGCTTTCAACTTTTCTTCCGCCGGAGTATTATTTTCATCCGTATAGCGTAAAACGGTATCATTCCATTCCCAGTTTTCTCCCTGTACATTCAAATGCCTTGTTCTGATAAAAGAGTGGTACTGCACGCCTGAAAAATCGTAAAAAGCCGCTTTTCCGGAAGAAAAATCCATGGTAATCCTGATTCTTTCCCTATTCTTCACTGTTCCGTCCGTAACTGCTCCATAACGTGAATCCGTTTCCATAACAGGAAAAAGATATTTTTTACCGGACATCTCCACAGGTTCCATTCCCATATGCAGCAGATGCCGAATCAGGCTGATACCATGATAATCGTGAGCTGCTGACAAGGTAACGGCATAAGGTTCTGACAGCTTCCCATGGGCTGTTTCCATTTCTGTTTTTCCGGCATTATTTGCCGCTGCATTTTTAGTAATATATTGTAAGCCGGCTGCCAACAACGGATATCTGTGATACTGCTCTGCCACCTGAATCCGTACACCCCGGCTTGTCCTTAAATTCCACAATTCTTTTAACTGCCACAATTCCATTGCAGCAGGCGTTTCGCACAGGACGGGGAATCCTTTTATCGCCCATTTCTTTGTCACATCAAATATTGCGCTTTTACTGACTGCAACTACCACAAAATCCGGATTTGCTTTTTCGCATTCTTCTTCTGACAAAGTAACAGGAATTTGCTGTTCATTTCTTATGCGTTCCGCTTTTTCTTCCGTACGGCACAGCATATATTTCAGCCGGAATAGCTCAGGATATTTCTTTGCAGTTCTTACATAGAACATGGCCCTCCATCCTGAGCCGATAATAATAAGCGACAATGGCTGCATCTGCATTTTTCAAATTCTCCTTTACACTGCATGATTCAAGCTATGGTTCAAAACTCCAGATATTTAAGAAGCGCCTCACATCCCTCTGCAATATCATCATAGGTCACATCAAAATTCCCCGTATACCATGGGTCCGCAATATCTCTGCTGCTGCCGGCAAATTCCAGGAGCTTTTTGATTTTATTTTCCGAATCTCCTCCTGCAATACGCAGCATATTTCTGATATTCCAGTCATCCATCCCAATCAGATAATCATATTCCGCATAATCCTTTTTGGTCATCTGTCTGGCATATTTCCCTGCCGTACTGATGCCATGCTGCGCCAGTTTGTTTCTGGTTCCGTAATGAACGGGATTTCCTATTTCCTCTGTGCTGGTTGCTGCGGATGCAATGTAAAAAGCGGCTTCCTTATTTTTCTTTTTAACCATGTCTTTTAATAAAAATTCCGCCATTGGGGAACGGCAGATGTTGCCGTGGCAAATAAAGAGTATTTTTATCATCTTGAATATATCCTTTCATAAGCC
>CAZDPE010000060.1:0-13782 GCA_964507235.1 uncultured Lachnospiraceae bacterium | reverse complement strand
AATATTATTTTCAACTATCTGCTGATTAACGGTCATTTTGGGTTTCCTGCCCTTGGCATACAGGGGGCAGCCTTAGCGACTGTGTTTGGGACTGTGGTGGCTTGTATTATGAGTATTATTTCCATTTTGAACAGGGATGGTTTTATCAGTATCCCTTATATTATGGCAAATAAAATTAAACCTGCTGCAGCAAGCTTTTTAAATTTGATTAAAGTAGGATACAGCGTATTTTTTGAGCAGATTTTAATGCGAGTCGGGTTCATGCTGACCGCAGTTATGGCGGCGCATCAGGGTACTGATGCTATGGCAGCCCATCAGGTAGGCATGAATATTATGGGCTTGTCTTTTTCCTTTGGGGACGGACTTCAGGCAGCGGCAGTGGCTTTGATTGGACGCAGTCTGGGAGCCGGAGATGAAAAACTGGCAAAGGAATTCGGAAGTATCTGCAGAATGATTGGAGCTGTTATATCGGTTTGCCTTGCTGTCCTCTATTTTGTGGGTGCAGGGCCCTTATATGGTTTGTTCTTTGAGGAAGAGAATATTGTTGCAATCGGTATAAATATTATGAGGGTTATTATTCTTGTAGTGGTTTTCCAAATCAGTCAGGTAGTATATATGGGATGCCTGAGGGGAGCGGGGGATACTCTTTATACTGCAATTGCTTCTACTGTCAGTGTGACGTTGATTCGTACCGCAGTATCGTATCTGGGTGGCTATGTTCTGGGTTTTGGTATTATCGGGATATGGCTCGGAGTTTTGGGAGATCAGGTATCCCGTTTTATTTTCGCCTCAGTGCGGTTTAAAAAGGGAAAATGGACTCAGATTAAGATTTAAGGTGCGCTATGAAAAAGGATTTGACTCAGGGAAATGTAACGAAAACCATGCTGATGTTTGCAGGTCCCATGATTTTGGAGAATCTTCTGCAGCAGTGTTATAATATTGCGGATACGCTGATTGTAGGAAGATTTATAGGAGCGGATGCACTGGCGGCAGTTGGATCAGCCTATACCCTTATGACTTTTTTAACATCAATTATTATAGGCTTATGTATGGGCAGCGGCCTGCATGCAGCAGTCAGTGATGAATTTCGGAATCCTTATGATACAGGGACTTGTCAACAGCTTTGGTGCGGTGGTCATGGCTGCTTTTGCGGCAGTAGTAAAGATTGATTCCTTTGCCTATACGCTGGCACCCATACGCTCAATCGGCGTCCTGGGCATCTGTTGGGCGATTCCTATAGGATGGTTTCTGACGGATTTGACGGGAATATTATGCATAAAGCGGGTGAGCGGATATGGAAATTGAGAAAACAAAGATTGAGAGGAGTACAGATGATAAAAATAAAAGCGGATAATTTTTCCCTGGCACAAATAAGTGAATCGGGGCAGTGTTTTCGCCTTCGGCAGTTTGAAAACGGCAGATACGGACTTACTGCTTTTGACAGATATCTTGAAGCGCAGGAGCAGAGGGAGGAAATCTGCTTCTTTTGTTCTCAGGAGGATTTTGAGAAAGTATGGAGAGAATATTTTGATTTGGGAAGAGATTACAGGGCAATTATCAGCTGTGTGGATGAGAAGGACAGTTATCTTCAAAAGGCGGCGGATTTTGGCAGCGGTATCAGAATTCTGAATCAGGATTTATGGGAAATGATAATCAGCTTTATTATATCCCAGCAAAATAATATTAAACGAATCAGAAAATGTATTGATTACTTATGCAGGAGGTACGGGGAAGAAAAAAGAACAGAGAAAGGGATTCTTTATTATGGATTTCCTGCGCCGGAAAAACTGGCGCAGGCTTCCCTGGAGGATTTGTATGCCTGCAATTTAGGGTATAGAAGCCGTTATATTCAAAAAACAGCGCAGAGTATTGCAGAGGGAGAGGTAGACCTTAAGGCGGTTCGGAACATGGAATATGATAATGCCAGGGCTGAGCTTTTAAAGCTGTGCGGAGTAGGGGAAAAGGTAGCTGACTGCATCTGCCTGTTTGCCCTTCATCAGCTGGATGCTTTCCCTAAGGATACCCATATTAATAAAGTGCTTGCAGAAAGATACCCGGAAGGCTTTCCGTTTGAAAGATATCCGGACATCAGCGGAGTCCTGCAACAGTATATTTTTTATTATGACTTAAACTATCAGAAGCGGTAAGTTTAAATTTCTTCATCCAATGCATAGGAGGCAACGGACAGACTGGCATAATCGCCTGTCTGCTCCCCTAACCCTGCAGGAACCACAGTGCAGGACTGCAGGGAAAGGGGCAGACATTCCTTTTCCAGAATCCGGCGCATTTCCGGCTCTATCAACTCCTGCTGTCTGCCGTAAATACTGCCGATTATAATGCAGTCGGGATTGAGCAAATCAATTAAGGTGGAAAGCATATAGCCTAAGCGGCGGGCGGTAAGGCCAAAAATATATTTTGCCAGAGAATCACCTTTTTTAGCCGCTTCACCAATTGTCTTTGCAGTAATTGTATTAAGTCCGGATAATTCGGGACAAAAAGAGGGGGGAGTGCCCTGCTGTATGGCCTCAAGAGCCATGCTTTGTCCCAGACGGGCGATTCCGCCGCCGCTGCAGAAGCCTTCAAAAGAACCGGGTTTACCGTATCCTGCAGGACCTGATTCGGCAAGGCGGATATGTCCCAGTTCGCCCGCCATATTGCAGGAGCCCGTATAAAGTCTGCCGTTAAGAATTAGTCCCGCGCCCATTCCGGTACCGAAGGTCAGAAAAATCACATTTTGACAGCCTTTTCCCACACCCCATTTCCATTCGGCCAGGGCGCAGGCATCCGCATCATTCTGCAGTGCTACGGGAACGGGAAAAAGCTTTTGAAAAGGAGAAAAACAATCAATCCGATCCCAGCCGGGAAGATTCGGGGGACTTAAAATAATTCCTCTTTCTGCATCGAGAGGACCGCCGCAGGATATTCCGATGGATTTAAGCTCTGCTTCAGGAAAACCTGACAGTAATTCCTGTAAAAGCAACGCCAGATGCTCAAGGGTATCCCTGGGAGAGTCTGTTGTTTCAAACCGCCGCTTGGCAAGGATTTCAGGGAAAGCTCCGTATTTTGCAACGGATACGGCACATTTTGTGCCTCCGATATCGATACCGCCGATTACTTCCATTTAACAGGCCTCCTTTGTAAAAAAATGAGCTTCCAGCATAGAGCATAATACATGGTATATCGGTAAGGTGGCTTCCTGAATCCGGGGAGTAGAGGTAAAAGGAACGCGGATACAGACATCGCATAAATCGGACAAATGACTGACCTTACTGCCTGTAATGGCGATTGTTTTCAAATGGCAGGCCCGGGCGGTCTGTGCTGCCAGGACGATATTGCGCGAGTTGCCGGAGGTTGACAGTCCCCAGAAAACATCATGGGGACAGCCATAGCCGAATACTTGCTGGGCAAATACCAGTTCCGGGGAAATATCATTTGCAATCGCGGATAAAAGGGCGCTTTGCTCGGTTAAGGCGATGGCAGGAAGTGATTGCTGCAGGCTGGATGAAAGCTGCTGCCCATCCGATAAATTTGAAAAGGCGGTTTTCTGCGATTCATCCAAAGGACGCCTGCGCAGAAAGCCTTTCATAAGTTCTCCCACAATGTGAGAGCTGTCACTGGCGCTGCCTCCGTTTCCGGCAATCAGCAGTTTCCCTCCCTGACTGAAGGAATTTTGCAGAATATCATAGGAATCTGCAATTTGCTGCCGGCAGCCGGAAAGAGCAGGATATTTTTGAATAAATTGAAAATGGAATCGTTTATGAAGAACGTCCCATTAAGGAAGAAAACCCCACTGTAGAAGAACTGAAGGAATGGCATAAGAAAAGCGGTCTGCCTGTAAAACGCTTTTTCAATACAAGCGGGAATCTTTATAAGGAATTGCAGCTGAAGGATAAGCTTCCGGATATGTCAGAAGAGGAACAGTTAAAGCTGCTTGCTTCTGACGGAATGCTGGTAAAGCGTCCTCTGATTGTGACGGATAGTTATGTCTTTCCAGGATTTAAAGAAGCTGACTGGAAGGAGCATTTATAGCGCCGTCTGCAGGATTGAGGATACCTGTAATTGCAAGGATAATTTCCTCTTTATTTTTGAAAGGAAAAGGATTTAACCGGCTTTAAGGCGGAAAAACTGATAATTCTGATTTTATCCCATGCATAAAATTAAGAATTGAGATGGTTCCCGGCAGGAAACAGAAAAATATTTTGATAAATATAATACAAAAAACCTGTCAAAATGCAAAAAAATATAGTATGATTAAATAATAGAAGTAAATCATAATATTTTAATTGGAGAATGAATTATGCTTGCAACGTTAATTCCTTTGTTTGATGAAAACATGACAGTCCGTGCATATTCTTTGTTTGCACAGAAAGATAATTATTTTTTAGATCCAAGTCTTCTTGGAACCAGGAGCAATGATGGGATAGCCAATATTGTGGGACTTGATATTATTGACAGTATGGGCATAGAAACCTTATCAATGGATAAAGAGGTTTTTGTGGAGGTAAATAATGTTTCCATTTTTACTGATATTGATGAGAAATGTCATGCACCGCATGAGCGGCTTGTATTATTGATGGACAATACAATTAAGCCTGATGATGTGTATATCAGCAGGATTAAGGAATTAAAGGAAAAGGGATATAAGCTGGCAATCAGAAAGCTGCCGGTGCAGAGCTTTGAGCCATACAGGGAAATCCTTCTTTTGATGGATTACATAATGCTGGATCATAGAAAAATTGATATTACAAAGGCGAGAATTTACTTTGGTAAAATTTATCCTAATATTAAGTTGTGCGCGGGCAATATTAAAACCCAGGAAATTTATGAAGGATTGGTAAAAGAAGGAGGATACCAGCTTTATGAAGGCGAATTCTTCCGGGTACCGGTAACGAGAGGACAGGAAGAGGTATCACCGCTTAAGGTGAACTATATACAGCTGTTAAACATTGTAAATGATGAGGATTTTGAACTGACAAAGGCAGCGGATATCATCGGAAGAGATACGGCTCTTGTTATTTCGCTTTTGAGAATGGTTAACAGAATGACTGTTAATGCGGGAATAACTACCATCCGTCATGCAGCGGCAATGCTGGGACAAAAGGAACTTAAAAAGTGGATTAATACTGCGGTAACGAATGAATTGTGCGCAGATAAGCCCAATGAAATCACAAGAGTTTCTCTGCTCAGGGCGAAATTTGCAGAAAATCTTGCACCTGTATTTCAGATGGCGCTGCATTCTTCGGAATTATTTTTAATGGGATTGTTTTCCGTACTGGATTTGATTTTGGATAAATCCATGGACGAAGCGCTGGATATGGTTAAGGTATCAAAGGATATCAGAGAAGCTTTGGTATATAATGACGGAAAATTTGCTCCTGTACTTGATTTTATTAAGCAGTATGAGGCGGGTAATTGGCAGGAGGTTTCAAGACAGCTGCTGCTTATGAATATAGATATGGATAAAGTGTATGATGCTTATGTGGAGTCTTTACGGTGGTATAGAGATTTGTTTTCAGGAGAATAAAGCAGTTGTTTAACAATAGAAAGCGCGCTTTGCGGCTTTTGGTTGTTATGGATAAGAATTCGGCAGATGCGGGGGATTATATTCTGCATCTGCCGAATTCTTATTCCGGTGGAAAGGATGGAAAATGATATATGGAATTAACAATGAATCTGCAGGAGTTCATGAATGAGGAAGAAGGATGAAAAATCTTTTTAAACCTGTGGGAATTATAACAGCCATTATCTGCATAGCTGTTTTTGTAATCCTGTTACCGCGTATAATCGGTTATATTACTTATCCTGTTGTGGGAACAGTGACCTTAACTGTTGATGGAAAGGAAGTGTCTTTAGACGGCAGTGAGATAGGCATTGAGAATCATATGGGCGATAATCTGATTGAAATCTGCAGGATTAAAGATAATAAATTCCGGTTTAAGAGAAAGCAATATGGCAGTACAGTGATGCTCCTGGTGCTGCCCAAAGAATATCTGAACGGATATACAGAAGATTTGGCAGTAGAAATTGAATTTTATAATAATGTTGTTGCTGTTTCAAAGAAACATGATATACATATTGACGTGACGGATATTACAGATAATTCCTGCAGCGTTTCTTTTACTGATATATGGAATCCTGCTTATGATTTATTCGGAATCATTGAAGATGAACTTGTAGGAGAGAGGATTATTTTTCAGGAAAAAGAGGTTGCGGTAAACAGCAGCTATATCAGTAATCTATATGGAAGATTTACAATAGATTAAGGAGTATAATCAGGATGAAGAAAAAAAACAGGAAGCTTAAAATATTAAATGAAATATTGGATTGGTCCAAAACCATAGTGACAGCTCTTGCAATTGCATTTTTGATAAACAGCACATTGATTGCCAACGCACAGGTACCAACAGGCTCTATGGAAGAAACCATTTTGTCCGGCAGCCGTATTATTATCAACAGGCTGGCATATGTTTCGGAAGAACCTCAGAGAGGAGATATTGTTTCCTTCTATTATCCGGACGATGGGAAGACGGTATATCTGAAGAGAATTATCGGTCTGCCGGGAGAAACAGTTGAAGGAATTGATGGCAGTGTTTATATTAATGGCAGGATAATCGAAGAAGATTATGTTAAGGAAGAGCTTTTAAATGATTTAGGCCCCTTCGAGGTACCGGAAAATGCTTATTTTCTTATGGGAGATAACCGCAATAATTCATGGGATTCCAGGTATTGGAATAATCATTATGTGGATGCGGATGAAATTATCGGAAAAGCAGAATTTGAGTATTATCCTGAAATAAAGCGGCTGTATTAAGCAAAAGAAACCGGATGCCAAGGCAGGAACCGCCATGACAAAAATACGAAAACCGCCTGAAAGATGAAGAAGATGGAAAAGCAATTACTCTTGTGGCGGTTTATCAGGGGCAGCCTGCCGGTTATATCAATTCGTTAATGATGATGATTTGGTTTTATACCTGTGGAAAAAATTACCTGAAGATTTGGAAAATAAGGAGAACAAAAGAAAATGATGAATCCTGCATCTATTATGAAAATGATGAATGCTAAAAATGTATTTACTTCCAATCACCCTAAATTTGCAGCTTTTTTGAAGGCTGTTTTTAAAGGCGGAATTGAGGAAGGAACTGTTATTGAAATCATGGTGCAAAAGCCCGGTCAGGCTGCTGTAACCTCTAATATTAAGGTACAGCAGACGGATTTGGAACTTTTGCAGGAATTGAGGGAATTGGCTGAATAATTTAAAAACTGTTTATATTTCTGAAATTTCATGGCCGAATGCACGGACGTTGATTCCGTTTACCTCCACTTGGTCATTGATTTCAATAACCAGACATTTTCTGCCGTCAACCATCATGGTATTGACAAGGTCAGCACGTTCCGGATTTACTTTTACCACTACATCAGGAGTTTTGACTTCAAAGGAGCGGGTGCTTGCTACATTGCTGACAAACAAAGCAGTATCTTCACCGGCTGCAGCATCATATAGCTTATCAAAACCGGCCAGCTTTTCTTCTTCTACGCCGCTTTTTTCCAGAAGGTTTTTAACCTCTTTTTTATTGAGGGTCAGAGGTTCAGGAATTTCCTTATGTTCCTCAATCATTTCAGTGAGGTTTTCATGAATGGTTTTAACTACTTCATATTCACAGCTTTCCCCTAGCGTTTCTTCAATAATGGCCTGGAAGGTTTCCTTTTGTCCGCCTGCTGAAAGCGGAAGAGTACAGCCTAAAACGCCTTCCACAAACTCTCCGTGAGGCTCTTCTGAGTTTTTGGAGTAGTATAAAGTGCTGTGAATATCAGTGCATCTGTCGTTGAAAGAGGGAAACAAAAATCCGGTTTCCGGCATATTCACCACCCAGTCCCTCACTCTGTTGTGGAATTCGTTGATTTCCGCATCATAGCTTAAGCCCGGTTTGGAAAGGGCTACAGGGCAGATGCAGCACATAATATATTCAAATACGGTATCGGAAGCATCATCCATAGTAAGCCCGTCAGTGGTTTTCCCGGGTACGTCATAGGCATCATGAATCAATAGAATCAGATAATTCCCTACAAATTCATAGGAATCAATGATGCGGTCGTAGAATTCTTCCAATAGAGCATCATCTTTTAATTTACTGTCCCGAAGACGGAGAAGAAATTCCTGAGTCCCGCCTTCAGACTCAGTATGCATGGGAAAATCCAGATTCAGCATGTTTTTTCCGATATTGCCGGATAAGATTTTTCTGAAAAGCTCAAAGTATTTAAAAATTTCTTCTTCCGGCAGGGAAAGAAAAGCTTCCTTAAATTCTGTTTTTTTATTTTTCTCACCATCAACATAACAACCGCAGATTCTTGTAATAGAGCAGTTGCTCGGTGTGAAAAGACGTTTGATTTCATTAATTTCCTGTTTAATCATATTAAATTCCCCCTCGCAGCAATTTTAATTGCAGGTAATTTTTATGCAGTTTCTTCTTCCTTTTCAGATTCCCGGCGGACTTTCAGATTCTTTTGGGCGGTGGAGAGCATTAGTTTAATACGGTTCAGCTGATTTACTTCACTTGCGCCGGGGTCATAGTCGATAGCTACAATATTGCTCAAAGGATACTGCTTACGGAGTTCTTTAATAACGCCTTTTCCGACTACATGGTTAGGCAGACATCCAAAGGGCTGTGTGCATACAATATTGTTAACACCGCTGTGAATCAGTTCTACCATTTCTCCGGTAAGGAACCAGCCTTCTCCCGTCTGGTTGCCGATAGACACGATGGTTTTAGCATATTCTACCGTCTGATATATGCTGATGGGCGGCGTAAAGTGCTCACTCTTTTCAAAGGCCTTTTTGGCGCTTCCGCGAAGAAACTCAAGGGCATCAATGCCGATTCTTGAAATAAAAGCAGTCTTTTTACTCATGCCAAGCTGGTCTGCTTTATATATCTGGTTATAGAAGCAGTAGAGCATAAAATCAAGTAAATCGGGCACAACGGCCTCCGCGCCTTCTGACTCAAGCAGTTCTACCAGGTGATTATTGGCGGCGGGGGCATACTTAACGAGAATTTCTCCTACAATACCAACCCTGGGCTTTATTTCGCCTGTAAGAGGAACGGCGTCAAAGTCAGCAATCATCTGACGGCACATTTTCTGGAATTTAAAGAAATTCATATGCTTTCCTGAAACAAATTCCCGGCAGCGTTTCAGCCATTTCTGATGGACAGCTTCAACACTTCCTTTTTCTTTTTCATAAGGACGCATACGGTAAACACAGCGCATGAAGATATCTCCGAACACAGCGCCATAAGCGGCCCTCATGAGCATTTCCAGATTTAAATGGAAACCTGAATTGCTTTCAATTCCCGCCATATTTAAGGAAATAACAGGAATTTGGGACATACCTGCTTTTCCCAGGGCACGGCGGATAAAGCCCACATAATTAGTTGCACGGCAGCCGCCGCCTGTCTGGGTCATAATGACAGCTACCTTATTAACATCATATTTACCGGACAAAAGAGCATCCATAATCTGGCCTATTACCATAAGGGAAGGATAGCAGGCATCATTGTTTACATATTTAAGTCCAACATCCACCGCGCGTTTATTGTCATTTGGCAGAACTTCAAAGTTATAGCCGCAGGCATTAAAGGCGGCCTCCAGAACATCAAAATGAATAGGCGACATCTGAGGGCATAGAATAGTGTAGTTTTTACGCATTTCCTCTGTAAATTCTATCTTTTTGATGGCGGAGGAATGAATTGTGCGTTCTTTGTGTTTTTGCTCCCGGACGCGGATTGCTGACAGAAGGGAACGGATTCTGATTCTGGCAGCGCCCAGATTATTTACCTCATCAATTTTCAGACAGGTATAAATTTTGTCCGAACCGGAGAGAATATCATTTACCTGGTCAGTAGTAACGGCATCAAGTCCGCAGCCAAAGGAGTTTAATTGAATTAAATCAAGGTTTTCCACTGTTTTTACATAGCTTGCAGCGGCATAAAGCCTGGAGTGGTACATCCACTGGTCGGATACAATCAAGGGACGTTCCGGCTTAGCAAGATGGGATATGGAATCCTCTGTCAGCACGGCGATATCATAGGAATTAATCAGTTCCGGAATACCATGGTTGATTTCCGGATCAATGTGATAAGGGCGTCCTGCCAGAACAATGCCCCGTTTACCTGTTTCTGCCAGGTAAGCAAGAACCTCTTCTCCCTTTTTCTGCATGTCTTTACGTGCATTAGCCAACTCTTTCCATGCAAGATGGACAGCCTCAATGATTTCACAGGCAGGCAGTTCCTTAAATTCCTTAATCAGGGCATCAGCAATTGTTTTTTCATCACGGAAGGACATGAAAGGATTGCGAAGAACCGCTTCACCTCTGCCTATTTCTTCTACATTGTTTTTAATATTTTCCGAATAGGAAGTTACAATAGGACAATTGTAGTGGTTGTTGGCCTCTTCAAATTCATTCCGTTCATAGAACAGGGCAGGATAAAAGATAAAATCAACCTTCTGGTCAATCAGCCATTTTACATGACCATGAGCCAGCTTGGCAGGATAGCATTCCGATTCGCTTGGAATGGATTCAATGCCAAGTTCGTAAATCTTACGGTTGGAAACAGGTGATAATACTACCTGATAACCGAGATTTGTAAAGAAAGTAAACCAGAAGGGATAATTTTCATACATGTTAAGAACACGGGGAATTCCCACACGTCCCCTGTCGGCTTCGTCGGCAGGAAGAGGTTCATAGCCGAATACGCGCTTTAGTTTATAATCAAACAGGTTGGGCACGCCGTTTTCGTTTTTCTGCTTTCCCAGGCCTCTTTCACAGCGGTTTCCAGAAATATACTGGCGTCCTCCTGTAAATTTGTTGATGGTCAGACGGCAGTTGTTGGTACAGCCTTTACATTTAGCCATGCTGGTTTCAAATTGCAGAGTATTGATTTTTTCAATGGGAAGCATGGTTGTCTCATATCCCGCGCTGTAACGTTCCCTTGCAATCAGGGCGGCACCGAAAGCCCCCATAATTCCTGCAATATCGGGGCGGATTGCTTCGCAGTCAGCAATTTTTTCAAAGCTTCTGAGAACGGCATCATTGTAGAAAGTACCTCCCTGAACTACAATGTTTTTGCCGAGTTCGGAAGCGCTTGATACTTTAATAACCTTAAACAAAGCATTTTTAATAACAGAATAGGCAAGTCCTGCGGAAATATCGGAAACGGAAGCGCCTTCCTTCTGAGCCTGCTTAACCTTGGAATTCATAAATACGGTGCATCTGGTTCCAAGGTCAATGGGATGCTTTGCAAAAAGAGCAGTGTGGGCAAAATCTTCCACGCTGTAATTTAAGGATTTTGCAAAGGTTTCTATAAAGGAACCGCAGCCTGAGGAGCAGGCTTCATTTAACTGTACACTGTCTACGGTCTGGTTTTTTATTTTAATGCACTTCATATCCTGACCGCCGATATCCAGAATACAATCCACATCAGGATTAAAGAAAGCGGCAGCGTAATAGTGGGCTACGGTTTCCACTTCGCCGTCATCCAGTAAAAAGGCTGCTTTAAGAAGCGCTTCACCATATCCCGTAGAGCAGGAGCGCACAATCCGGGCGCCTTCCGGGAGCTGTTCATATATTTCCCGGATAGAGCGGATAGCCGTTTTTAAAGGGCTTCCGTCATTACTGCTGTAGAAGGAATAAAGAAGGGAACCGTCTTCGGAAACCAGTGCAATTTTGGTGGTTGTGCTTCCGGCATCAATTCCAAGATAGCAGTTGCCTTTATAAGAAGATAAATCTCCGGTAGCAATATGATGTCTGGAATGTCTTTCTTTAAATATTTCATATTCTTCTTCGGAAGCGAAAAGAGGTTCCATACGTTCTACTTCAAATTCCATTTTTATATCAGAAGAAAGCTTGCCTGCCATTTCTTCCATGGTATAATGGACATCTTCCCTGGCATTTAGGGCAGAACCGATGGCAGCAAAAAGATGAGAATGCTCTGTTTCAATTACATGCTCATCATCCAGCTTCAATGTTCTGATAAATGCCGTTTTTAATTCGGAAAGAAAATGTAAGGGACCACCCAGAAAAGCAACGTGTCCCCGGATCGGCTTGCCGCAGGCAAGGCCGCTGATGGTTTGGTTTACTACGGCCTGAAAAATAGAAGCGGCCAAATCCTCTTTGGTAGCTCCCTCATTAATCAGTGGCTGTATATCAGATTTTGCGAATACGCCGCATCTCGCAGCGATGGTATATAAAGAGTTATAGCTCTTGGCATACTCATTCAAACCGGATGCATCTGTCTGCAAAAGAGATGCCATCTGGTCAATAAAAGACCCGGTACCGCCGGCGCAGATACCATTCATACGCTGTTCTACGTTACCACCTTCAAAATAAATGATTTTGGCATCTTCGCCTCCAAGTTCGATGGCTACATCGGTTTTGGAAGTCAATTCTTTTAAAGCCGTGGCAACAGAAATTACTTCCTGCACAAAAGGAACTTTAAGATGATTAGCAAGAGTAAGCCCGCCGGACCCCGTAATCATGGGATGAAGAATGATATTCCCAAGCTTTTCATACGCTTCCTTTAATAAGTCAGAAAGCGTTTCCCGGATATTTGCAAAATGCCGTTTATAATCAGAAAACAGAATATTATGTGCATCATCCAGGATGGCAATTTTTACTGTTGTAGACCCTATGTCAATACCCAGAGTATAATGCTTGTTATCCATAATAATTAAGCCGCCTTTCTATTTTATAACAACAGACAATGTAAAAACGTACTTTCTGCTGCAGTGTGAGTACATGGCGAAAAGGTAAATGCGGCCCTTGGCCGTGTGCGCCATGAAGGTAATTATTTCCTATTATATATGTTGTCGATTTAATCAGACACATTTAGTTATTATACGACACTCATATACAAATTGCAACGCACGAAAATAAACAAATTGTTAAGAAAAAATAGGTATTTTCTAAAATTTTCAAGCGTAAGTTTACAATTTTTGGATAGAATGCTACAATGTGACTTATCTGAATAAAACCAAGCATGAGCGAAGCGAAGTATTTGGTTTTATTCAGATAAGTCAACGAGAAAATCAGGAAGCAGCGAAGCTGCGCATGTGCGAAGCACATGGATTTTCGAGTATGTAAAAAACCAAGCACGAGCGAAGCGAAGTATTTGGTTTTATTCAGATAAGTCAAAAAACCAAGCACGAGCGAAGCGGGAAAGGAAATCTTCTTATGAAACCTATGAGCAACTTTGAAAAAAAATTCGGTAAATATGCCATTAGGAATATATCTCTTGTATTAATTTTGTTTTATGGTTGCGGGTATTTGATTAACTGGATTAATCCGGACTTCCTGAATTATCTTACATTAAATCCCCATGCGATTTTGTTTAAGGGGCAGGTTTGGAGGCTGGTTACATGGTTGATTGTACCGCCGGAGGGCTTCAATTTCTTTACCCTTATTATGCTTTATTTTTATTATTCCATTGGGACAACTCTTGAGAATACATGGGGGACTTACCGGTATAATCTTTACCTGTTTCTGGGGATGATTTTTACGGCAATTGGCGCTTTTGCCATGATGGGATATATATATTTATTTCAAAGTGAAGTCCTTGCGGTTTATGGTACGGAATACTATTTTTCCTATATTTCAACCATGTTCAGTACTTATTACGTAAATATGTCTATTTTCCTTGCATTTGCAGCTACATTTCCCAATATGCAGGTGCTTTTGTTCTTCTTTATTCCGATTAAGGTAAAGATTCTGGGGATTATTTATGGGGCATTGCT
>CAZDPE010000059.1:0-13836 GCA_964507235.1 uncultured Lachnospiraceae bacterium | reverse complement strand
CATGCAATTACTTTATCATATTCACTGCCATATTACAAGCAGAAAACAGAAATCATCTATAGGAATGTAACCGTGCAGCCATACCATTCATAAGTTGGCGGAAGGCACATTTTCACCTCAAAATATAAGTATAGACCGCCAACTTATTTCCTGCAGATACTTCCTGCCTGCTATAAAGTCCATTCAAGATGAACTATTATCCTTAAAACTGCTTCTGATATTTTTCATAATCTTTATAAGTTACTGTTACCCAGCCATCATAAAAATTAAAGCCTACTTCCATGCCAAGGGGTGTATAGAAAATAATCAAATAAGCTTCATCTGTCAGATAGGCAGTGATTTCCTGATCGGATAAATAATAAAGAGAATCCACAGCTCCGTTTTGCTTTTCACATCTTTCCCTGAAATCAATGGAAAATTTATCGTCGATTGCAAGAAGATGGGTATTGTTCATTACCATTCCCGTCTGCATGTCTATATTATAAGAAACTACATAACTTTCCAGATAGGAACCGTTTAAATATCCATATTCCACATAAACCACGCTGAGAATATCCTCCGACATATAAGTTACGTATCCCTCACCGCTAAAGGAATAAATTTCATCCTTCGTTAAATACTGTGCTGAGTATGATACATGCTCTTCCACAATATGAATTTCTTCCTGGATAGCCTGATTTATACCATCCAGATTTTTGACATTCCCCATAACAACCGGATAGTGAAATTCCACTTTTGCGCTTCCTTTATCTTCTCCCAAATCAAAATCATTACAAAGAGAAGTCTTAAACTCAATACTGTAATCAAGGTCATCACGAAGGGAATTTTCAAACTCGTAATATTCTTCAGCATTGCCGGAAGCTTCTTTGGGATAATCAGATTCCCTTTCAAGGTTCCCTTCGTCATTTTCTTCGCCGCTTTTTTCTTCCTGCTCCTGGTATGCTTCATATATGTCCGCCGAATATCTTTCTTCCATATTTGAAACGACCGCCAAAAGCTGAAAAACGCTGATTACGAATGAAACATACAACACGATTACAGCAGCAATACTTCCCAAAATCACCGCTGTTATTTTTCCTGCATTCCATTTCTTTTTCATACCAATCCCTCCGCATGGCAGATTCATTCAAACTGCTGCCCCGGCACCTTCTTGCCCTTTATCACTCATTCAGACATTTGAGCAGCAATTCAAGCGCCTGTTTCGTAGTTTCCTGCCTGATCATCAATCGTGTTCCCGTAAACTGATTTCTGGTAACAGTTATTTTACCATTTAAATAACAGCCAATATATACAAGGCCCACCGGCTTTTCATCTGTGCCGCCGTCAGGTCCTGCTATTCCCGTCACGGCAAGCGCCGCCTCTGCTCCTGCCGCCAGGGCTGCCCCCTGCGCCATCTGGGACGCCACAATTTCACTGACTGCTCCAAACCTTTCAAGAGCTTCCTTATCCACCCCAAGGAGCTTTTGCTTGGCTTCATTGGAATAAGTAATATACCCTTCCTTGTAGATTTCCGAAATTCCGGCCACATTAATCAGGGTGGATGCAATCATTCCGCCGGTGCAGGATTCCGCTGTTGTAATATTAAAGCCTTTTGCAAGCAGCGCTCTTACTACTTCCCCTTCCAGACTCATTATTTTTTCTCCTTCATGACGTCTTTGTTCTTTATCAAATAGTCAACCAAAGAAACCACCGTTAAAATAACGGCAATCCATGTAAAAATCGAAGTAAGAAGCTGCAGGGCCTGAATATCCGCTATCATCAGACACACGGCTATCATCTGGAAGGTCGTTTTAAATTTGCCCCAATAGCTTGCAGCAATTACTACGCCATTATCGGCAGCTATTAAACGAAAACCGCTGATTGTAAATTCCCTGGCTATAATGATTACTACCATCCAGGAAGGAATTCTCTGTAAATCAATCAGACAAATTAATGCAGAGCAAACAAGAAGTTTATCTGCCAACGGATCCATAAATTTTCCGAAATTCGTTACAAGATTATATTTTCTTGCAATTTTACCATCCAGCAGATCCGTAAGGCTTGCAATAATAAAAACAGCAAGCGCTATCCACTTACCGGCCGGTATTCCCGGAACTAAAAGAAAAACAATAAAAAATGGAATTAAAATAACGCGAAACATTGTAAGTTTATTTGGTAAATTCATAATTTTGACCATGCCTTTCTAATCTTCAACAATTTCACCGATTAAATCATATTCATTGGAACCTATAACCTTCACTTTCACAAAATCGCCGCTCATCAGGGTTCTTTCGGTATTTATAAAAAGATATCCGTCCACACCGGGCGCATCCTTATAGGTTCTCGCAACGTATGCATCTTCATCGGCAATTTTGCCCTCCACCATCACTGTCAGAAGCTTCCCTTCCATATCCTCAGCTGCTTCAAAGGCAATTTCCTGCTGCAGTTCCATCATGCTGTCCCGTCTGTCTGCCTTGACTTCCTCAGCAATCTGATTTTCCATTGCAGCTGCCGGAGTATCTTCTTCCGGTGAATATGAAAACACGCCAAGACGGTCAAATTCCATCTCATTCACAAATTCCATCGTATCCTCGTGGTCTTTTTCTGTTTCCCCCGGAAATCCTGTAATGAAAGTGGTTCTGATGCAGATATCAGGAATTTCCCTTCTCAGCTTTCCAATCAGCCTCCTGATTTGTTCTGTGTCCGTCCTTCTCCCCATAAGCTTTAATATCCTGTCGCTTCCGCTTTGAATGGGGACATCCAGATAATGACAGATTTTAGGCTCCGATTTTATGGTTTGTATCAATTCATCCGTAATTTCCTCGGGATAACAATATAAAATCCGAATCCATTCAATTCCCTCTATCCTGCAAAGCTCATGTAATAGCCGGGGCAGACTCCTTTCCCCATATAAGTCAACTCCGTAAAGAGTCGTTTCCTGGGCCACAAGTATCAGCTCTTTTACTCCCTTCTCAGCCAGCCTGCCTGCTTCCGCAACCAGCTTCTCTGCAGGGACGCTTCTGTAATTGCCCCGAACCTTGGGAATAATGCAGTATGTACAATGCTTATTGCAGCCTTCCGCAATTTTCAGATAAGAATAATATCCTCCGGTTGTGACCGTTCTCTCCCTGCCTCCGAGGGGCGGCTTATCAAGAGCCTCTATATGATTCACACGCTTTCCAGCCAGCACTTCATCCAAAGTCTGCACAATCGTTTCAATTGCAGTGGTACCGATTATGGCATCCACTTCCTCTATTTCCATCTGAATTTCTTCCCTGTAGCGCTGGGCAAGACATCCGGTTACGATAAGAGCTTTAATCCGTCCCTGTTTTTTCAGTTCAGCCATTTCAAGAATCGCATTAATGCTTTCCTCCTTGGCGTCATTAATAAAGCAGCAGGTGTTGATTACAACAATATCCGCTTCCATTTCATCATCGGTAAAGGAATATCCCTTTTCCGCCAGCATACCCAGCATTACCTCTGAGTCCACAAGATTCTTATCACAGCCAAGGGATACAAATAATATATTCATATGTATAACCTTTCCTGATTTCCCGTCATACTATAAACCTGGCGGCCATTGCTGGCCGCCATCATTTTTATTCTTCATCAGTAAGTATCTTAATTTTTCCCTGATTCAGTTCTTCTACAGCAATTGACAACGGTTTTGTTTCCTTTGCATTGACTAAAGGCTCATCTCCTCCGATAATCTGTCTTGCTCTTTTTGAGGTTGCCATAACAATGGAATATCTGCTGTTTACAACAGGCGCTTCCCCTGGCTCAACCTCACTGTTTACAACTTTCATTAAATCTGAATAAGATGGATGCAACATATTTTTTCTCCTTTTCCTTCGGCTTTATTGTATAAATGCTTTCAGTTCCTTTCTCATTTCACTGATAAATGCCTCATTTCTTTCAGGCGTTTCATGTGCTGCAAGAATCAGCTTATGCATTTCCTCCGCACATTCCTCAAGCCTGTCATTGATTACGATAAAATCATAATTCTCAATGCCTTCTGCCTCTTCGACGGCACGTCTTAACCGCTTTTCTATCACTTCAGGCGTTTCCGTTCCCCTTCCTTCCAGTCGCTTTTTAAGTTCTTCCGCACTTGGCGGCATTACAAACATTAAAAGCGCCGTAGGAAACTGCTTCTTAATCTTTAAAGCGCCCTGTATTTCAATTTCAAGGATAACATCCTTTCCCTTTTCAAGCTGTTTCTCCACATATTCTCTGGGCGTACCGTAATAATGGTCACAATAGCTTGCATATTCAACCAGGCCGCCCTTTTCAATCTGCTGCTCAAACTCCTGCCTGCTGACAAAAAAGTATTCTTTGCCTTCTGTTTCACCAGGTCTGGGATTTCTGGTAGTCATGGAAACCGATAATGCATAATTATCATAAGAATGCACCAGCTGTTTCATCAATGTTCCCTTTCCGGCGCCAGAAAAGCCGGAAACTACAATTAATATTCCTTTACGCTTCATTATCATCTCTACCTTCTGCCTGTACTCTTTGTGCAATGGTTTCCGGCAATAAAGCTGACAGTACAAGCTGACTGTTTTCCATTACCAGCACGGCTTTTGTTTTTCTCCCCTGCGTAGCATCTATAGCGCTCCCCTCTTCCTTTGCCTTTTGCAGCATACGCTTTACAGGCGCCGAATCAGGGCCTACTATAGCAATAATTTTACCCGCATTCACAATATTACCAAACCCAATATGAATCAGTTTATTCAATGCTTTGCTTTCCTCTCTTCTTACCTTCAAACTCCAAAAAGGTATTATTCAATATTCTGAATCTGTTCTCTTACCTTCTCAATTTCTGTTTTTAAGTCAATGGCATGATTAGAAATCTCCAAATCATTTGATTTGGACAAAATCGTATTGGCTTCCCTGTTCATTTCCTGCGCAATAAAGTCAAGCTTCCGCCCAATGCTGCCTCCCGCAATCAGAGTATCTCTGGTTGTTTCAATGTGGCTGCTGAGGCGCACCAGCTCCTCATCCACACATATCCTGTCGGCATAAATGGTAACTTCCATCAGAAGTCTGCTTTCATCCACTTTGGTATCTTCCAACAGTTCTCTGACCTTTTCCTCAAGCTTCTGTTTATACTCGGCAATAATCTGCGGTGAACGTTCCGTAATAAACTCCACATTCTTCAGCATGCCATCCAGCTTTTCAATCAGGTCATCACGAAGATGCTCTCCTTCCCTGATTCTGGTTTCAACAAAGCTTTCAGCCGCACCTTTAATCGCTTTATCAAGCAGCTGCCAGAGCTTTTCTTCATCAATGTTCTGCTCTTCCATGGTAAGAACTTCCGGAAATCTTGACAGGCAGGACACCCTCACATCATTGTCCAATGAAAAATCCTCTGCCATTTTATCAAGATAATTCATATATTCAGCAGCCAGCTCTTTATTGTATTTTACACATACATTTGATTCCGTAAAATCTTCGTATGTAATAAAAATATCAACTTTACCTCTCTGAATATAATTTTTTAACTCGCTTCTGATTGCCGCTTCAAAGAAATTAAGCTTCTTGGGCATCTTGATATTTACATCCAGATACCTGTGATTTACAGATTTCATTTCAACCGTAATTTTACGGTCTTCTTCCTGCACTTCGCATCTGCCGAAGCCGGTCATACTTTTAATCATGCTATTACTCCTTTGTACCTTCTTCTACAGCAAAGACCCCGGCCTTCGCCAATATGAATATACAGAATTCCCCCTATCTGCGTATTCTTCATTATTATAGGATAAGTATGCTGAAACGTCAAGGTTTGCTTGCCGTAAAGGCTGACGTGGTATATAATTGAAATGTTTTTATAAAATGTTATTTGGCAAAAAGGAGTTATCAATATGGCATTTGACGGAATTACCGTGGCGGCTGTGGTAAAGGAACTGAAAGAAACCCTTACAGGCGGGCGCATTTACAAAATTGCGCAGCCGGAAAATGATGAGCTGCTGCTTACCATAAAAACCTCTGACGGAGGTCAAAAACGTCTTCTTATTTCAGCAGGCGCTTCCCTGCCCCTGATTTATCTGACTGAAAATAATAAGCCCAGTCCTATGACAGCCCCGGGCTTTTGCATGCTGCTCCGCAAACATCTGCAAAACGGCAGAATTACGGACATTACCCAGCCGGGTCTGGAACGAATCATCCATATTCATGTGGAGCACCTGAATGAAATGGGTGATTTATGCAAAAAAACGCTTGTTGTTGAAATTATGGGAAAGCACAGCAATATTATTTTTATGAACGATGAAAATATGATTATCGACAGCATCAAGCATATATCCGGTATGGTAAGCTCCGTAAGAGAGGTTCTTCCCGGGCGTCCTTATTTCATTCCCATGACTCAGGATAAGGAAAATCCCCTTACCGTTTCCAAAGAAAGCTTTCAGAATACAATTTCAGCCAAATCCATGCCTGTTTTTAAAGCCATTTACGGCTCCTACACCGGACTGTCCCCTGTCATTGCCCATGAAATCTGTATAAGGGCAGATATTGACGGCGATATCTCTGCTGCCGCTTTTAAGGAAACCGAAGGCGGAGAAAAAATGCTTCACAGCTTATACGCTGCTTTTGACGATATCATGGAAAAGGTAAAAAGCGGCAGTTTCTCCCCTGTGATTATATACGAAAACGGCGCCCCCACAGAATTTGCAGTATTTCCGCTCCTTTCCTATTCCGGCAGCGATACCAGAGAATTTTCCTCTGTTTCCGCTCTTTTAGAGCAGTATTACGCGCAGAAAAACCAAGTATCGCGTATCAGGCAAAAATCAGTGGATTTGCGCAGAATAGTGCAGACAGCCCTGGAACGCAATATAAAAAAATACGATTTACAGATACGCCAGATGAAGGATACGGAAAAGAAAGATAAATATAAGATATACGGTGAGCTTTTAAATACTTACGGTTACAACGCGGCGCCCGGTTCAAAATCTATGGAAGCGTTAAATTACTATACAGACGAAATGATAACCATTCCCCTTGACCCGCTTCTTTCCGCATCCGAAAATGCAAAAAAATATTTTGACAAATACGGCAAGCTGAAACGGACTTATGAAGCCCTCTCCGCCTTAACCGTGGAAGTAAAAGCTGAAATCGACCATTTGGAATCCATCCAGACTGCTCTTGATATTGCCCTGCAGGAGGAGGATTTGGTTCAGATAAAAGAAGAGCTTATTGAAAGCGGCTATATCCGCAGAAAAGGCGGTCCAAAGAAAGCCAGATTTACCAGCAGGCCCTTTCACTACCTCAGCAGCGACGGCTATCATATTTATGTAGGGAAAAATAATTTTCAGAATGATGAACTGACCTTCAAATTTGCATCGGGCAACGACTGGTGGTTTCATGCAAAGGGAATTTCCGGCTCCCACGTGGTGGTTAAAACAAACGGCGATGAGCTTCCTGACGCCACTTTTGAAGACGCCGCCAGGCTTGCCGCGCATTATTCCAAGGGCAGGGAACAGGATAAAGTGGAAATTGATTATACCGAAAAGAAAAATGTAAAAAAACCCGGCGGCAGCAAGCCCGGTTTCGTGGTATATTATACAAATTATTCCATGATGATTGATACCGATATTTCAAATATACAGCAGCTTGACCCGTAAAATCTGCTTTAACAAAACGCAGGAGCTGTTTACAGACAGCCCTGCGTTTCATTACCATAAGAAAAGCTTGCAAAGCGCACTTTTTGTTGTTTTCCTGCGCTTCTTATATTAAATTGTTCCCTGTGTAAACAGACCCCTTACATGGTCAATTTCTTCCTGAGTTGCCTTGGCTGCCGGTACATAGTAAAATTTTTCCCTTGCAAGCTGATATATTTCTTCCTGGGACATCTCACATGCATTTCTGAACTGCTTTAAGGTCTGCTTCAATTCCTTATTCTCTGTCTGGGGAATCATTTCTCCGAAACGAACCAGCTCTCCGTTAATTCCTGCCAGTGTATCTGCTACCATTGTTTTTTCATTTAACTGCATCTTTCCTGCCTCCTATCGCAAAAATTCCATTAACTGATTCTTGTTGTCCATAGCTGATTTTGAACCTTTTTCAAAAAACTGTTTAATCTTGGAATCTGTTGATTCAGCCGCATATTCCTTCATCTTGCAATGAGTAGTGTCATAACCGCCGATTAAATGACGCAGATTCTGTAATTCAAGTTCTGATAAATTAGCCATAAAAAAACCTCCTTGAAAATATGATTATCACTTTCATTATTTCCAGAAGTTTTATTTTTATTCTTCTTAATCCTGACAGAGAAAAAATATTACACTCGATTCCTGTTATTAATCATCCAGCCAGTAATTCTCATCGGATTCATCAATGTCATCTTTTTTCAGTCCCGAATATGATACAGCCGTTTTATTTTTACCGTCACCCTTGGACACTTTCTTTTTCCGGGCGCCGCTTTCACCGGTTTTCATTATTTTCAATTTTTTTGCAATCCGCACCAGCATATATCCTTTCGGCATGGATTGCATTTCCTCTTCCGTAATGCCTCCCAGCCTGATAACCAGAATAAAATAAATCGAAACCGCAATAACAACTGCCGCAGCCAAGGATATGATATTGGAATAAATCAGATAATATAATCCCTGGTAAACTCCAAATGCTGCTGCTCCCATCACGATTGAGGCCAGCAGAGGCCTTAAAAAAGTCTTGTCTATCTCCTGCTTGTATCCCAAATGTTTTTTAATAGATATTCCGTTTAACAGGCACATCAGGAACGAATAGATAACCACTGCAAAAACATAATAATAGGGGCCGTATTTTTCATCCAGTCCGTAAATCATTAAGACCAGCGCCGCTGTCTGAATCACAAGTGCAATTGCCGCATTGATAACAGGGCTGTTCAGCCTTCCGATAGACTGAAGCACTGCATTTGACAGAGTTGACATTGCATAAAAGATAACGCTGACTGCAAGCACCGCAAGCAATGCAGAAGATAAATCAAGAGATTCCTTCTGCGGATACAGCACCATCATCACGGGCTTTGACAGCACACCGATTCCCACCGCTGCCGGTATGGAAATCATCATGGTAACCTTCATGGACTTGGCTACCCTTCTGCCTGCTCCTTTTAAATCCCCTCTGGCATAATCGCCGGAAATGCCCGGAATCAGCGCCGATGCCATGGCGGAAGCAAGAGCTATGGGAATATTGGAAACCTTCACCGCCTTTCCTACGATACCCGTATGGGAGGCAACCGTGGTTTCCGCAAGCCCTTTAATCTCCATCATCAGCTTCTGATATACGGTCTGATTGATGTAGGTATTGGCATTATAAATAAAAGTGCTTAAAATAAAAGGTGTTACCACCATTACAATCATTTTCAAAACATCCCCATAAGATTCTTCCTTATGGGCAGTATCTCTTTCCATTCTTTTCCTGATCGTCTTAATATTCAGCTTATAAACCCCTGCCATAAAAAGCAGAGCTGATAAAACGCCAATCCCCGTACCTATGGCGCCTCCTGCCGCCCCCCAGGAAAGTCTTTCGCTTTCGGGCTGCTCCTTTGCAAATTTCATAAGCAGATAGGCCATTAAGATACTGAAGGCTGCATTTAAAATCTGTTCAAGAATCTGGGATACGGAAGTCTGTACCATTGTCTTATGAGCCTGAAAATAGCCCCTCAGAACTCCAAGAATACCGCTGAAAAAAATGGTCGGGGCCAGAACCCGGAGAGCCGGAATTGCATTGTCAATCTGAACCAGAAACCCCGCTCCGAAAAATACAAATAAGCTGGCAATACCACCTACTACCAGCACATAAATTAAAGCACACTGAAAAATCCGGTGTGCATTTTTATATTCTCTTACTGCCAGCTTCTGGGCAATTACTTTGGAAATAGCAGAAGGAATACTGTAAGAAGATATCAGCAATACGATTGTATATGCATAATACGCAGTATTATAATATCCGATTCCCTCATCGCCCAGGATGGCGGTCATCGGACTGTTATATAAAAGCCCGATGAGGCGGACGATGATTCCGGCTGCCGCCAGAATCCCCGCCTGCATAATAAATCCGTCTTTTTTTCTGTTATCCGGCATTGCCATTACACTCCAAAGTCTATCCTATCAGCCAGTCATACATTTCCTGATATTTTCTGGCGGAAACATTCCAGGAAAAATCAGCAGCCATTGCACGGTCAACAATCTTGTTCCATTCGCGTTTCTTCTCATAATAAATCTTTTCCGCATAATAGATTGTTCCCAGCATTTCATGAGCATTATAATTGGTAAAGGAAAAACCGGTACCCGTGCTTTCATATTCATTATAAGGTTCTACCGTATCCTTTAAGCCGCCGGTTTCCCTGACAATCGGAACCGTACCGTAACGAAGGCTCATAAGCTGGCTTAAACCACAGGGTTCAAACAGTGAAGGCATTAAAAATGCATCACAGGCTGCATAAATTTTATGTGATAAAGCATCTGAATAATAAATATTGGCAGATACCTTATTATTATATTTCCAGTCAAAATGGCGGAACATATTTTCATAACGCTCTTCACCTGTTCCAAGCACCACAATCTGAACATTGCTCTGACAAAGCTCATCCATGATATAGGCAATTAAATCAAAGCCCTTCTGATCCGTCAGCCTTGATACAATACCAATCATAAATTTTTTGTCATCCTGCTCCAGACCGAGTTCTGCCTGCAGGGCGCGTTTATTTTTAATTTTCTCCTTACGGAAATTCATTGCGTTATAATTGTATTCAATGAATTTATCTGTTTCAGGATTAAAATTATCCGTATCAATGCCATTTACAATACCGCGTAAGTCGTGGCTTCTTGCACGTAAAAGGCCATCCAGATTTTCTCCGTAAAATTCCGTTTTTATTTCTTCCGCATAAGTATCGCTGACAGTTGTAA
Organism: uncultured Lachnospiraceae bacterium; assembly: GCA_964507235.1. Lineage (GTDB taxonomy): Bacteria > Bacillota > Clostridia > Lachnospirales > Lachnospiraceae > Suilimivivens. The sequence continues at coordinate 2,971 of CAZDPE010000059.1, read as the reverse complement.
TGGCATCGGCAAATACAAGACCGCCCTTTAACAGATTGGCATCCTTATAGGATTCCAGCTTATCCGGCGTAAAGTAATAATCCGGAAGTCCTGTAATATCCTTAACATCCTGAATACTCCACTTGCCCTGAAATTTCAGGTTGTGGATAGTTATTACGGATTTTATGCCGCGGTAAAATTCATTTCCCTGAAAACGTTCCTTTAAGTAAACAGGAATAAGCCCTGTCTGCCAGTCATGGCAGTGAATGATATCCGGTCTGAAATCAATTACTGGAAGAATGGACAAAGCAGCCTTTGAAAAGAATGCAAACTTTTCAATTTCAAACAGCGCATTATCACTGTAAGGCTTAAAACCGTTAAAAAACATTTCATTATCAATAAAATAATATTTGACGCCATCCACTTCAGCATATAAAATGCCCACATATTCATTTTTCCAATGAAAATCCATATAAAAATGATTGACATAGCTGAGTTTATCCTTCATCTCCTGCTTCATACAGGTATACTTAGGAAGAATTACTCTTACGTCAAAATACTGTTTATCAATACATTTGGGTAAAGACCCCACTACATCGGCAAGTCCTCCCGTTTTAATAAATGGTACACCCTCTGATGCGACAAAAAGTATCTTCTTCATCACAAACCCTCCAACATTATTATTAATATTGATTATACAACATTAATCTTATCATTAAAAGAGAGAATTTGGATATTTTTACTTGTTTATTTCTTATACTGAAGACGAATCTTATCCGCAATCAGCGCAATGAATTCAGAATTTGTCGGTTTTCCCTTTCCATTATTAATGGTATAACCAAAAAGATTATCAAGGGTTTCCATTCTTCCTCTGTTCCATGCCACTTCAATGGCATGCCTGATAGCCCTTTCCACCCTGCTTGATGTAGTCTGATACCTTTTGGCAATGGTGGGATAAAGCACCTTGGTAATAGAACCGAGCATATCCGGCTCCTCCACCGACATCATAATTGCTTCTCTCAAATACTGATAACCTTTAATATGTGCAGGAACTCCGATTTCATGAATCATATCCGTTACATCCTTCTCAAGATTATAGGTCAGTTCCCTTTTCATTCCTGCCGGTTTTCTTATTTCCCTGTCGGTCATATGGCTGACGGAAGGAACGGTAATCATAATCTGAAATTCCCTGTTTCTGGAAATCAGGTCGTCCAGAATTTCATACACTTTATCCGTGTCCTTTATTGCGGTTAAATTAAGCTGTTCCATTATAATTCCTCCATTTTTTCACAAATATTGATATGAAATTATTATAAAGAACATGATACGCCCAATCAACTGTCATTCATCGCACTGATTCGCCGCCCGGTAAATCCATGGTTACACTGATTCTTCCTTTCTCGCCTTTTATCCTGGCAAAACTCCCCGTTACAAGGGGCATTGTGGGAGAAAGATGTCCCAAATCCACATCCATAAATACCGGCACCTGATATTTCGATGCCGCTGCAAGCACCGCTTCAAAACGGTTTAAATTCATCATTTCCGCCCCCTGCAAAGGACGCCCGATTAAAAAGCCCTTCACATACTGGAACCATCCTGCATTTTCCATCTGCCACATGGCGCGCCTGATAGCAAAAACATTTAAATCACAGGCCTCCAGAAACCAAATAATTCCGTCCTCTTTATACCTTTCACAAAAATCCGCCGTCCTGTCAAAACAGGTGCCGAGAAGATTCACCAGGCAGTCCATGCAGCCCCCAAGGAGTCTTCCCTCCATAAAGGCTTCCTCTCTCTTTGCAGGCCTTCCTTCCGCATCCGGCACAAAAAGCTTAATCTGAAGAGGCTCCGTACAGTTATAAGGAAGAAAAGGATGCTCTTCATCCTTAAGGCTTTCCTTTTCCCACATACCGTAGCTTTCAAAGCTTTTTTTCTCTCCCTTAAGCAGTGCAAAGGCGTCCGAAATAGAAGGATGCCAGGGCTCCATGCCGAAGGAAGCCGCACAGGGTCCGTAAATGGATGCGGTATTACAAAGGGTTGCCAGAAGAAAAGTCATGTTAGTATTATCTGAATAGCCCATGTACCACTTCGGCGGCGCTTTCCTTATTTTATCAAAATCCATATAATTCAGGATTTCACACATCAGTTCCCCGCCTCCGCAGGAAATCAGGCAGTCATTATCTCCACTGATATAATAGTCCGTCAGTTCCTTTCCGCATTTTTCCGGCGTATTGCTGATGCCGATTCCTTCACCGACATAGCAGTTTGGCCCTAAATCAATCCCATAACCCATTTCCTTCCATTTTCTTAAGGCATTTTCAAAAGCTGATTTATACGGCTCCATATTACACCCAAAGGAAGGCGCCACAAAGCCAATAGTTCCGTTTTCCTTTAAAAATTCAGGATATCTCATATTATTTTCCTTTCTGTTATTTTCTTTTACCGTTATTTTCTTTTACTTTTCTTCCTTTCCTGCTTCTTCCTTATCCTTTTTCTTCCCGAAAATCAGTACTATCAGCGCTGCCGTTATCAGCATCACTGCCAGCACTGAAATAACAGCAATTCCTGCCTCCCCGCCGGCAGAATTCAAAACATTTTCCTGCTGCGTTTCTTCCGGGGCCTTTGCCGGATAAAGCTTCTGTTTGATTTCTCCCAGAGCATAGCTTGTCATCAGATTTTCATTTTCTGCATCATCCACACAGATCCATCCTCTGCATCCATAATAATATCCCACATAAGTCCAGCGAAAGCCATCGGCATCCGTGTAAATATATTGATAATCCGGTTTTCCTTCCGCATGGAAATCAGCCGTCATCTCATCGTGAACTACTCCGGAACCTGGATAAGTCCAGAAAATAAGACTGTTTTCTATTTCATAATCATCCATTTCTCCCCCATATTCCTGAAACTCATCACCATACTCAACACGGAAATCACCTTCTCCATAAATTTTCGCCAGATTCTCCATGGCTACCCAGCCGTCCTTACAGTTCTC
>CAZDPE010000058.1:0-13981 GCA_964507235.1 uncultured Lachnospiraceae bacterium | reverse complement strand
GCAAGCTCTCACGGTCATATTGTACAATTGTTTCTGCATGGCTGAACTGTTACGATTAGATTGCCAGATATTGAGCAGGGGATTGACTTTTATTTTTTTATTATGATATAATGAGCGTTAGTGAGCTGGAGCAAGCGCAGCTTATTCATAGCGAACGGTGAATGACGATCATGAACGAAGTTCGTGATATAATAAACGCCGGTGAGCTGGAGCAAGCGCAGCTTGTTCATAGCGAGCGGCGAATGACGATCATGAACGAAGTTCGTGATATAATAAACGCCGGTGAGCTGGAGCAAGCGCAGCTTGTTCATAGCGAGCGGCGAATGACAATCATGAACGAAGTTCGTGATATTTTGAGAATCATGCAGATATAGTTCATTGGTAGAACATCAGCTTCCCAAGCTGAGGAGGCGGGTTCGATTCCCGTTATCTGCTTGCAAAGGGCCGGAAGTGTGAGGAATGCGCACTGTCCGGCCTTTTCTTACCTACCGGTTTTTCAGCAGAGGGCTTCTTTGATCTCCGGTGCAGGATGGACTTGAAAAGCCGGGCTTTATCAGTATAATAAAATTGAAGAAGCTAAAAAGTGAGGTTTACATGACAGGTAAATATTATGCAGTAAGAAAGGGAAGGAAAACCGGGATTTTCCGGGACTGGAAAGAATGCAAGGCAAGCGTTTCCGGCTATCCGGGAGCGGAATATAAAGGCTTTCCTGCCCTAGAGCAGGCTGAGGGATATCTTGAAGGCTCTGTACAGGAAGAGAAAAAACAGGAAGGCTATGTGCCTGTTTATGTGGATGGAAGCTATAACAGCGCCACGAAGGAGTTTTCATACGGTATGGTGATGCTGCTTGAAGAAGAAATTCTTACCTTTCATCAAAAATATGAGGACGAAGGACTTGCCGCCATGCATAATGTGGCGGGAGAAATCAAAGGCGCGGAAGCCGCCATGCAGTACGCAGTGGAAAATAATATTCCCCAAATAGCAATTTATCATGATTATGAGGGAATTGCAAAGTGGTGTCTTGGTTTATGGAAAACAAATAAGGAAGGAACCAGGGCTTATAAAGCGTTTTATGAGGAAGCCTGTAAAAAGATTAAGATAAAATTTGTAAAGGTAACGGGACATTCCGGGGATAAATATAACGATATGGCGGATAAGCTTGCAAAGGAAGCGCTTGGAATTAAATAAGAAAGAAGGATGATGAGTATGAAGGTTTTATTCATTAATGGAAGCCCCAATGCGAAGGGCTGCACCTATACAGCGTTATCGGAGGCAGCTAAGACATTAGAGGAATGCGGGATTGAAACGGAAATTGCGCAGATTGGCAGCAAAGCCATCAGTGGCTGTATCGGCTGCGGCGGCTGCAGGGAAAAGAAGCGCTGTGTGTTTCAGGATGACGTTACCAATGAAATGATAGAAAAAATGGAAAAAGCAGACGGATTAATTATTGGTTCTCCTGTATATTTTGCTTCTCCTAATGGTAATTTAATTAGTATGCTGGACAGATTTTTCTATGCAGGGGACTGTTTTGCCCATAAGCCTGCGGCAGCAGTTGCTTCAGCACGCAGGGCTGGAACTACAGTTACGCTGGATGATTTAAATAAATATTTCAGCATCAGTCAGATGCCGGTGGTGTCTTCTACGTATTGGAATATGGTGCATGGAAGCTGCCCTGAGGATGTGGGAAAAGATGAAGAGGGGCTTCAAACCATGAGAAATCTGGGAAGAAATATGGCATGGATACTGAAATGTATTGAAAGCGGTAAGGGAAACGGTATTCTGCCGCCTGTATCTGAAAGCGGATATAGGACGAACTTTATCAAATAGATATGAGGAGGAAACAGAAGTGATTCACTATCTGACAGGCGGGAGCACGCCGCTGATTGCAGCGATCGGTTTATTAACGGCCTTTGCGGGGACATGCTTTTTTTTGACAAAGCTGAGTCCCTGTTTACCGAAGGATGCAGGAAGAGAATTTGCTCATGACGGAAAGCTGTCGGCTGGAAAGCCGAGGGGGGCAGGCATTATTTTTATCCTTGTATTTACCGGGGCAGCCCTGCTTTTTGCACCTCTTGATAAAGAGATTTGTATTTATCTGATTTTAGTGGCAGCCGAAATGCTGACAGGCTACATGGATGATGCATCAGACCATCCCTGGGGAGAATATAAAAAAGGACTTTTGGATTTCATTGTGGCAGTCATTGTAGCAGTAACCTTTCTGAATTATAATTCCAGCGCCATTATGATAGCGACTATGGGCGTCAGTATTGCGATACCTCCGGTGCTGTTTGGAATTCTTACGGTAATACTGGTCTGGACTTCCATTAACGTCACGAACTGTTCCGACGGCGTGGACGGACTTTCAGGCACCCTTGCCATTATCACGCTTACGACAATTTATGTGATTGATAATATTCAGGGACAGGTGGGGAATTTCCATTATCTGATTCTGCTTTTTGTTATCTGTATTCTGGGTTATCTCTGGTATAATGCGGCTCCCAGCCGTCTGATGATGGGAGATGCGGGTTCCCGTGCCATGGGAATTTTTATCAGTATTGCAGTTTTAAAAACAGGCAGCCCGCTGCTTTATATTCCGGCAGCCATTGTACTTATTCTGGATGGAGGCCTGGGGCTTTTAAAGGTGGCGCTGCTTCGGTTTTTGAAAATCCATATTTTAAAAAACACAAGGACCCCTCTTCATGATCATGTAAGAAAGGTGAGAGGATGGTCCAATACGCAGACTGTTTTCCGGTTTGCCATTATTCAAATCGTGGTATCGGTGGCTGTGATTTATATGCTGTTACCGGGATGATTATGTATATCAGAAAAGGAGGAACATATGAGAATCGGTGGGTCAATTGAAAGAGAATATAAAAACCCGGAGGAATGGTACCGGTTAGTAGAAGAACTTCAGTACCGCGCAGTGATTGCGCCTGTTGACTGGCATGCCTCCAGGGAGGAAAAGGAAGCTTATCTTGCCTGTGCAAAAGAACATAATCTTGTTATTGGGGAAGTGGGTGCCTGGAGTAATCCTCTTTCACAGGATGAAAAGATAAGAAAAGAAGCCCTGGAGTATTGTAAGAACCAGCTTCAGCTTGCGGAAGAGCTTTCAGCGGGATGCTGTGTAAATATAGCAGGAAGCAGAGGAGAAAAGTGGGACGGCTTCTGTGAAGAAAATTACCGGAAGGACACTTACGCTTTGATTGTGGATACGGTAAGGGAAATTATTGATGCTGTAAAGCCGAAACGGACTTTCTATACAATAGAGCCGATGCCCTGGATGGTTCCTTCTTCTCCGGATGAATATCTGCAGCTTATTCATGATGTGGAAAGAGAAGGCTTTGCGGTACATCTTGACTTTACCAATATGATAAACTGTCCGGAAAGATTTGTACACAGAGATGCCTTTATTGAAAGCTGTTTTAAAAAGCTGGGGCCGTATATCAAAAGTGTTCATGGCAAAGATGTGAATATGGAAGACCATCTGCCCTGTGTGATTAAGGAAACAATGCCGGGCAAGGGCTGCGTGGATTATCAGAAGGTGATAAGACTTTGCGACGGTCTGGGAAAAGATATGCCTTTGTATGTAGAACATCTTCCGGATTTTGAAAGCTACAAGGAGGCAGCCTCTTATGTGAGAAATCAGGCACTTATGGCAGGAGTTTTGCTCCCTTAACGGAGAGAAAGGCTTAGGATTAAAATGAAAGAAAGAAGAGATAAGGTAAATTATTATTTGGATTTGGCAGAAAGCGTTTCCCAGAGAGGAACCTGTCTTCGCCGCAATTACGGCGCTGTCATTGTGAAAAATGACGAGGTGATTTCCACCGGATATGTAGGTGCACCGAGGGGAAGGAAGAATTGCAATGATTTGGGAAAGTGCATCCGTCAGGAAATGAATATTCCGAGGGGAGAGCGTTATGAGCTTTGCAGAAGCGTCCATGCGGAAGCCAATGCCATTATCAGCGCCTCCCGGGATAAGATGATAGGAAGCAGCATTTATCTTGCGGGAACGGATGCGGTAACAGGCGAATATATTGCTGATTCCAACAGCTGTTCCATGTGTAAAAGAATGATTATCAATGCAGGCATTGAAAAGGTTTATGTGCGTGATGATAAAAATAACTACCGGGAAATAGAAGTCAGGGAATGGATTGAGAATGACGAATCCCTTGACGGAGTGATGGGTTATTAAGCATAGCCGCCGGGATGCGCGAAAACGGAAAGGAGAATTATTATGGGATTTGAGCTTACCATGTTATTTGAAGGCGGAAAGCGGAAAGCTTTGACCTTCAGCTATGATGACGGAACCATCCATGACAGGAAGCTGGTTGCCCTCATGAATCAATATGGAATGAAGGGAACCTTTAATCTGAATTCAGGTCTTTTTGGGAAAAAAGAGCGGACAGTTATCAATAGAATTGATACTGATTTTTCAAGAATAGAAGCTGAAGAAGTAAAATCGCTTTATGACGGTCATGAAGTGGCTTCCCATACCCTGAATCATCCTTCCCTTACCGGAATTCCCACTAATATGGGAGCGGCAGAGGTTTTAAAGGACAGGCATAATCTGGAGGAACTGACAGGAGAGCTTGTCAGGGGATTTGCTTATCCTTACGGCACATATAATGAAATGGTGGAAGAGATGCTCTGTGCCTGCGGAATCGAATATGCCAGGACAGTGTGCAGTACGGAAAAATTTGAACTACCCCAGGATTTTCTGGAATGGCATCCCACCTGCCATCACGAGTCACCACGGCTTATGGAGCTGGCGGAAAAATTCTGCAGGGAAAAGTCATGGAATCCTGAAGTGTTTTATCTTTGGGGACACAGCTATGAATTCAGCCAGAAGGACAACTGGCAGGTGATTGAAGATTTCATGAAATATATTTCCGGCTATGATGATGAAATCTGGTTTGCAACCAATATGGAGATAGTGGATTATGTAAAGGCCTTCAGAAACTTAAGAAGGTCAACGGACGGCAGTATCCTGTATAATCCGTCAGGAATGACGCTTTGGTTTGAATTGTATGGAAAGGCTCACTGTATTCACGGAAATGAAAAGTACGGACTTTTATGAAAAATCACTGCCTTTGGCTGAGAAGATTTTGAGTTATGCAAGGGACAGTATATTGATAAATATGCGGTTTCTTGATACTGCCGTGGCAGCGCTTGGCCTGCAGCCTGAAAGGGATTTGGGCTGTATTGCCTCGGATGGAAGCAGCATATTTTATGATCCGGTGTTTCTCCTTAAAAAATATAAGGAAGAACCGGCCTATGCAGTGCGGATTTATCTTCATATGATACTTCATATGATATTTTATCACAGTTTCAGATATGACAGGGTAGAGCAGGAGCTGTGGAGCATAGCTGCGGATATTGCGGTGGAAAATACCATACTGGAGCTTGCGTTTCCGGGCAGCAGCATGAAAAAGGATGAGGGCGCTTTGCGCAAACTCAGGGTGCTGAAGGAGAATATCAGCGCTCTTACGGCGGAAAAGATATACCGCTATTTTAGAAATACCTCTGTCAGTGATAATGAAATGGCGGAATATATCAGATACTTCTGCATGGACAGTCATATCTATTGGATAGCAGGTGAAAAGGAGGAACTTTCCGTTTCCCTGGAACAGTGGAAAAAAATAAGTGAGAGGGTACAGGCTGACTTAAAATCCTTTTCCAAAGGAAAAAATAATTCGGAAAGCCTTGCCAGAAATCTTCAGGAAAGCACGAAGGACAGGTATGATTATACCGATTTGCTGCGCAGGTTTACCGTCATGAATGAGGATATGCAGGTAAATGACGATGAATTTGACTATATTTATTATACCTATGGGCTTTCTCATTATGGAAATATGCCGCTTGTGGAGCCTTTGGAATATAAGGACAGCAAAAAGATAAAAGAGTTTGTAATTGCAATTGACACCTCAGCTTCCTGCAGGGGGCCCGTTGTGCAGAATTTCCTTCGGAAAACCTATTCCATCTTAAAAGGAGAAGAAAACTTTTTCCGCAAAATGAATGTGCATATTATTCAGTGTGACAGTGAGGTGCAGAAGGACACAAAAATTACGTCCCAGCAGGATTTCGATGATTTCCTTGCTCATGAAAAGCTGGCGGGTTTTGGCTCTACGGACTTCAGACCTGTATTTTCCCATGTGGAAAAGCTGATAGCGGAAAAGGAATTTGAAAATCTGAAGGGATTGATTTATTTTACAGATGGATACGGCGTTTATCCGGGCAGCATGCCTCCCTATGAAGTGATGTTTGTTTTTCTCGATAACGGTGACGAAGGACCGGATGTGCCTCCCTGGGCAATCAAGGTGCTTCTTGATTATGAAGAGCTGGAAGAATAATAACAGAAGGAAACGGATAGAAACGGTATGAATATCAAACAGGCAAAGGACTATATTGAAAATACGGTCCGTTTATACTTAAAGAAAAATGAATTCGGAGAATATAGGATTCCGGTGGTGCGGCAGAGGCCTGTCTTTCTGCTTGGAGCGCCGGGAATCGGGAAAACGGCGGTTATGGAGCAGATAGCGCAGGAGCTTTCGGTGGCGCTGGTATCTTATTCCATGACCCATCATACCAGGCAGTCGGCTTTGGGCCTTCCCTTTATTTCCCATAAGGAATATGAGGGGATGGAGTATGATGTATCGGAATATACTATGAGTGAAATCATTGCCTCTGTTTATGAGGTAATGGAGGAAAGCGGCATAAAGGAAGGAATTTTATTTTTAGATGAAATTAATTGCGTTTCCGAAACACTGGCCCCTTCCATGCTGCAGTTTTTGCAGTATAAGGTATTCGGGCGTCACAGGGTTCCTGAAGGCTGGGTTATTGTAACGGCGGGAAATCCTCCGGAATACAACAAGTCAGTCCGTGAATTTGACGTGGTGACCATGGACCGGCTTAAGGTGCTTTCCGTGGATGCGGATTATCAGGTGTGGAAGGAATATGCGCAGGAAAGAGGGCTTCATACAGCCATCTTAAATTTCCTGGAGCTGAAAAAGGAATATTTTTATAAGATAGAAACCACTGTAAACGGCAGAAATTATGTGACGGCAAGAGGCTGGGAGGATTTGTCGGAAATCCTGCAGCTGTATGAAGAAGAAGGCATGAAGGCGGATGAATCCCTGATAGGGCAATACCTTCATAATGACAAAATAGTGCGGGAATTTGCCGCCTATTATGATTTGTTTAATAAATACAAAAAAGAATATCAGACAGAGGAAATCTTAAACGGCACGGCTGCGGAGCAGACAACGGAAAGAGCAAGGATTGCCGCCTTTGATGAAAGGATTTCCCTGCTCGGCATGCTCATCGATAAGGTGATGAGTGAAATTAGGGAAAATATGGAAACCTCGGATTATCTGGCAGAGCTTTTTAAAGGGCTGAAAGCCATTAAGGCGGCTGCGGAAAAAGAAGCGGATGAAGGGGAAAGCGGGCTGCCTTCTGTGGAAAGCATGCTGGAGAAGCAGGCCGCGGGGCGCAGAAAGCAAATGGATTCCATGCTGAAGGCGGGGAATCTCTCTGAGGAAGAAAGACGCAGAGCAAGCCGAATCATTCGTTTCTTAACACAGGCGCGGAAGCTGGTTTATATGGAAAGTAATCTTTCCGGGCAGGAAGCCTTTCAGATGGTTAAGGGTAAATTTGAAAGCGAGCTTTCGGAGATGAAACAGGAAACCATGAAAATCAAGGAGCGCCTTGAGAATTTGTTTGCCTTTGTGGAAAGTGCATTTTCTGAAGGAAATGAAATGCTGATTCTGGTAACGGAGCTTACGGTTAATCAGGGCAGCGCCCGGTTTATCAGCAGATTCGGATGTGATTCTTATCAAAAACATAATGAGCAGCTGATGCTTTCCGAGCGTCAGAATCTTTTGCAGGAGGAAATAGCTGCGCTTGATTTATAATATATGGCAATGGAGAGCGCGCAGAATGTGCTTTTTGTTCCGGTAAATATGAGGGGAAATTATATTATAAGACTTGGAGGAAGAAAAATTGAAAATTGATTTATTTTCCATTGGACCAGTTACCATTCACGGCTATGGGCTGATGATAGGAATCGGGGTGCTGTGCTGCATTTTTATGGGAATGTGCCGGGCAAAAAAATATGGAATGAGCGAGGATGTCGTTATTGATATTGCAATATTCGGCCTCATAGCAGGTTTCCTGGGAGCGAAGCTGTTATATTTGATTGTGGAATGGAAAACCTTTATAGAAGACCCCCTAAGCGTCCTGGGTTCAGAAGGATTTGTGGTCTACGGCGGCATTACGGCAGGAGTTTTGGCAGCCATTGTTTATTGCCGTATTAAAAAACTGGTTTTTCTTGAATACTTTGATTTGCTGTGTTCTTCCATTGCGCTTGCCCAGGGGTTTGGAAGAATCGGCTGTTTATTGGCAGGGTGCTGCTACGGACGGGAAACAGATTCTTTTCTGGGAATAGTTTTTCCGGAGGGAGGACTTGCTCCCGCAGGGGTGAGGCTGATACCTACCCAGATTATTTCTTCCACAGGAAATTTCTGCATTATGCTAATCCTTTTATGGCATTATAAACGCAGGAAAAGAGTGGGGGATACAGGTTTCCTTTATATGCTGCTTTACGGGCTGGGGCGTTTTTGCGTTGAGTTTTTAAGGAATGATAACAGGGGAACTGTGGGAGTCCTATCTACCTCCCAGTTTATTTCAGTATTTATTGTAGCCGCAGCCGTTATTTTACTGTTGATAAACAGAAGAAATCCGGAAATAGAAAGAGGAAGCGAAAAATGAACCGGATGCGGGAGCAAGAGGTAAAGGGCGGAAGCCTGGAATATACTGTTTTTGAAGATGGGGTATGCGTAACTGTCTGCAATGTCAGGGAAGGCCGCTTTGAAATACCGGATTTTATTGAAGAAAGGGCTGTAATACGCATTGGGAAAAAGGCTGCATTAAGCAATAAAATTCTGCAGGAGCTGGTACTGCCTGTAAGCTTACAGGAGGTAGGAGATTGGGCTTTTGCTCATTGTGATAAGCTTAAGGAGGTCTTGATTCCTAAAAACGAAATCAGATTCGGAAAGGGTGTTTTTAAGGACTGCAGGTCACTTTGCCATCTTAAATTGAGAGAGAATGAAAATGAAAAGCTTGCGGGGCTCTTAGCGTCGGTTCCTGTGATGCTGGAGGCTGATTATCTTCTTTCCCTGCCGGAAGCAGGTGAAAAAAACTGGCTGCAGAAGCTGGATGCCAGACTGAAAACGCTTCTTGATAAGCCCGACAAAGAAGGATATTCCAAGCAGATACTTTGCGGGGAAGAAGATTTAATGGCAAGTCTTGATGTATACCTGAATGAGCGCAGAAAACAAAAGGCCAGACTTTGCTATATGCGCTTATTAAATGATATGGGGCTTAAGGCTGAACTGAAGGAGCAGCTTCAGAAATATATAAGGGAAAATGCCGGAGGCTGCCTGTCTGAAGCCGCCTGGGAAGTGGTTTTAAAGGAGCATGGAGATGAGCGGGAATATTATCAGGTCTATGCTGCCGCGGGAGGCATCACCGGGGAGAACTTTGATAAGCTGCTTTTGGATATGGGAGAAAGCCACCCGGAAATGAAGGCATGGCTTATCAGGTACAAAGAGGATAATGGACACGAAGAGGATTTTTTTGCCGGATTGTCATTATAGTCAACGACATAGCAAATTTCCGTTTCCGGCTCTTGCATAAGCCATATGCGAAAGCTTTTGCAAGGCCGAAAGCGGAATTTTTAATGTCATTGACTATAGATTAATCCGGCTTTTTCATGCTCTGCCTCAGCTTACCGGGAGTGGTCTGATAGGTTTCCCTAAACATCCGGCTGAAGACTTTGTAATTGGTAATGCCGTTTTGCTCCATTAAGTCGGTAATGCTGTAGTCGGTGTGTATTAAATCCTGGTAAAAATGAATCATCCGGACAGCATTTAAATATTCCAAAAAGGTTTGACCGGTGTGTTTTTTGAAGAGCCGGCAGAAATATTCGGGACTGACGTTTAAAAGCTCCGCAGCTTCCTTAAGAGTAATATTTCTTTTGTAATTTTCTTTTACATACCGAATGGTTTCTTCAATTTTTTCCAGGCTTCTGTTCTCTTTTTCCCTGGCTTCCCTTGAAATTTTCCTGGAATGATTTTTATAGAGGACATAGAGAAACTCATATATCACTGAGGAAAAATAAAGCTGATAGCCGTCTTCCTTTCGGCGGTAAATATTAAGCAGGAGAAGAAGGCTGGCGTGCAGCTTTTTCTGGGTGGAATTCATGGTGATGGAAGGGAAATACGTCTGAAAGTGAAGCAGTGAAACCTGCTCCAACGCTCCGGTTAAATAGTCATAGGGGATTTGCAGCAGGATATAATCCGTTTCACCGAAGGTTTTCGTGGAGTGCAGATCCCTGGGATTCACTACCAGCATATCGTCCTTTTTCAGAATATATTTCTTTTCCCCCACGAAAGCAGTCATATAGCCGTCCAGAATAAGAAGAATTTCCAGGTGGCTGTGCCAATGAAGGGGAGAATAGCCGTTTATCGTATGTATGGGGCGGAAAAGCAGTCTGAGGCTGCTGTCATCGTTAATAATTTCATGTTCATACCGTTTCATGAAAGCCCTCCTTGTCATAAACGTCTATGAAAAATCTGAAGGTCAAAAAAATATGGTTTTTATGTATAAATTATAAAAGAAAAAAATAATTTATGTCAATATTGACCTATTAATCGGTTAAAAAAATGTCTATCATATGGGACGGAAAACGAATAGAATAAAAGACATAAAAGGATTTCTACTTGGGAGGTATTGCAATGAGCAAAATGATTCTTGATTTTGACAATTACAGCAGAACTGCACAGCTGGCAGCCGCGGAGGGACAGGTACTTCTCCGTAATGAAAACAATGTGCTTCCGCTGCCGGAACACACGCAGGCGGCAGTATTCGGAAGAATACAGTCGCATTACTATAAAAGCGGAACCGGATCAGGGGGGATGGTAAATGTAAATAAAGTGGACGGTATTCTTGATGCCCTGCAGGAATCAGAAAAGGTAACAGTCAATGAAAAGCTTTTGAAAACCTATCAGGAGTGGGAAAGGGAGCATCCCTTTGATGAAGGTGTCGGTTGGGGAAAGGAGCCCTGGTCCCAGGAAGAAATGCCGGTATCAGATGAGCTTGCCGATGAAATCGCCAGGGAAACCGATACGGCCATTATGATTATCGGAAGAACTGCCGGAGAAGATCAGGATAATTTAAATCATCCGGGCTCTTATCTGCTGACGGAAACAGAGGAAAAGGTGCTTGAAACAGTGCGCCGTTATTTTGCAAAAGTGATTGTCGTGCTGAATGTAGGCAATATTATTGACATGAGCTTTGTGGACAAGTATCAGCCTGATGCTGTCTTGTACGCATGGCAGGGAGGCATGGTAGGCGGAAAGGGCACTGTGGATGTGCTTACGGGCAAAGTGAATCCCAGCGGTAAGCTGACGGATACTATTGCTTATTCCATTGAAGACTATCCTTCTGACGCTAATTTCGGCAATCTGGATAAGGATATTTATGAGGAAGATATTTATGTGGGATACCGCTATTTTGAAACTGCGGCAAAGGATAAGGTGCGGTATCCGTTTGGTTACGGACTTTCCTATACGGAGTTTGCAATCAAAAAGGATGAATTTAAAGTCAGTGAAAATAAAGTGATTTGCAGCCTTATAGTAAAGAATACCGGAACGTGTGCGGGGAAAGAGGTAGTACAGGTTTATGTCCGTATGCCTCAGGGAAAACTGGGCAAACCGCTTATGAATCTTGCAGGCTTTGCAAAAACAAAGGAATTGCAGCAGGGCGGGGAACAGAAGCTGGTAATTGAAATTCCTTTCTATACCTTTGCTTCTTATGATGAAACCGGAGTGGCCGGATTTGTTTCCAGTTATGTGCTTGAAAAAGGAAATTATTCTTTTTATGCCGGCAGCAGTGTCAGAGATACGGAAAAAATCGGCAGCTTTGTCCTTGAAGAAACGAAACAGATAGAAAAGCTGACGCAGGCTCTGGCTCCGGTAACGGGATTTAAGCGTCTTAAGGCCGTTTTAAATGAGGACGGAAACGCTTTCTTTGAAAAAGAAGAGGTGCCGCTTCGGGATATTTCTCCCATGGAAAAAAGAAAAGCAAATCTGCCGGAGGAAATTCCATATACGGGAAGTAAAGGATACCGTCTTATTGATGTGAAAAACGGGAAGGTATCCATGGAGGAATTTACTGCACAAATCAGCGATGAAGATTTGGCCTGCATTATCCGGGGAGAGGGAATGGGAAGTCCTAAGGTAACGCCGGGAACGGCAGCAGCCTTCGGAGGCGTTTCCGAAGCTTTAAAAAATCTCGGTATTCCCTGTGGGTGCTGTTCAGACGGTCCCTCCGGCATGCGCCTTGACAGCGGTATGAAAGCTTTCAGCCTTCCTAACGGAACGCTTCTTGCCAGCACCTTCAATACAGAGCTGGTAGAGGAACTGTACGGCTTTACCGGAATTGAAATGGTGAAAAACAGAATTGACGCATTGCTGGGGCCAGGTATGAATATTCACAGGCATCCCTTAAACGGAAGGAATTTTGAATATTTCTCCGAGGATCCGCTTGTGACGGGAAAAATGGCGGCAGCAATGATTAAAGGTCTTAAGAAGGCGGGGGTAACGGGAACAGCCAAGCATTTCTGCGGCAATAATCAGGAAACCAAGCGTCATTCCCTGGATTCTGTTATTTCAGAACGTGCTCTTCGTGAAATTTATTTAAAGGGCTTTGAAATAGCTGTAAAGGAAGGAAATGCAGATTCCATTATGACAACTTACGGTTCCGTAAACGGATTGTGGACTGCCGGGAGCTATGACCTGAATACCACGATTCTCCGGGGTGAATGGGGCTTTCAGGGGATTGTGATGACTGACTGGTGGGCAAAAATCAACGAAGAAGGAAAAGAAGCTTCCAATAATAATTTTGCAGCCATGACAAGATCACAGAATGACCTTTATATGGTATGTCCTGACGGGGCCGTAAACAAAACCGGTGACAATACTCTTTCCGCTCTTTGGGAAGGTACTTTGTCAAGAGGTGAGCTTCAGAGGAATGCAATGAATATCTGCGGTTTCTTGTTGAATACCCATGCGCTTGACAGAATGGAAGGTATCAAAGTGCAGGTTGAGGTAACGGGCGAAGAGGTTTCCATAGACAGCCAGCAGGAGGAAGTGGTTTATCTTAAGGTGGAGGACGAGATTGTCATCAGTCTTGAAGATGTGGATACCGGAAAGGGCGTAAATTTTGTATTTGCTCTTGACCTGGAAAAGCTTGGCGGCTATCGTGTGGAACTGTCTGCCAGGTCCGGGCTTGGGGAATTGGCACAGATGCCGGCAACGCTGTTCTATCAAAGTGTTCCTATGGCAGTATTCAGCTTTAACGGGACAAACGGCAGGCTGGACAGCCGTACAAGAAAGGTGGTGCTTCATAATAAATATGCGGTTCTCCGGCTGTACTTCGGACAGAACGGACTTGATGCAAGGGAGATTAAGTTTACCTTTGACAAACCTCTTGATGAAATTCAGGATACAGATGCTTATGTGAAGTCATAAATCTATAGAAGATGTGAGCGGCAGAATTGCAGCCGGCCGGAACTGTCAGGTGTTCCGGCCGCATTATAAAAGCAATGTAAAAAAGTTGTATCAGTTCAGCCACGCCATTTGTAAAGTCGCACTTACAGTGCTTTCTTGCTGCTTTGCAGCTGACTTTGCTCATAATCGGCGCTTCGCTCATAGGAAGTATAACAGGCTCATTCATGCAAGCATGATTCGCTTGTCATACAGCCTATGGCTGAACTGTTACAAAAGTTGGAATATTTTTTGCGAAAAATATTGACAAGTTTTTCTATAAATGGTATATTAGCAAAGTGGCTCGGGTAAACGAGCTGCAGACTTGGGATCTTAGCTCAGCTGGGAGAGCATCTGCCTTACAAGCAGAGGGTCAC
>CAZDPE010000057.1:0-15065 GCA_964507235.1 uncultured Lachnospiraceae bacterium | reverse complement strand
ATATTGCCTTCATCCATAAAAAGGACCTTGGTTCCCACTTCCCGTGCAAAACCCAGTTCGCAGTCTATCACTTTTCTTTAATGAAATCAAGTATTTTATAACAATTCAGCCATGCAGAAACAATTGTACAATATGACCGTGGATCTTGCTCGCTAAGGGTTTATTGCACAATTGCTTCTATAGGGCAGATGCCCGACATACAATAAGTTGGCGGTTCATACTTATATTTTGAGGTGAAAATATGCATTCCGCCAACTTATGAATGGTATGGCTGACCTGTTACAGTATTTTATACTACTACTATCATTTCTTTGCTCAGATATACGGAAACTCTCTTTGGTCCCCTGCATACAAGAAGTTCTTCATCTTCACCTCTGAACGCCTTGAATAATCCCGGTTTTATTACATATCTGTTGGTAACGGCCTTATCTGCCATTTCATCTGAAATTCCAATCATATATCCGTCTTCCTCCGTTTTTACAGAACACCTTCCCAGATAAATCCTGCCGCCCTTCCCATCATCATTGTATACTTTAACGCTCCATCGAAGCAGGTATAAAAGTGCAAACAATCCGGCAAGAACCGCAAAGGCTCCTGCGGTAATGATAATCAGCCTGACAACCGGCGAATGAAAAAAGCCTTCCTTTGTTTCAATTGTATTAATCTCAGCAATTACTTCTCCTTCACCTTCTCTTTCCTCAAGCTTTACCGTTTCTGTGTGAGGGGAAGGCTCCGAATCAGGAGAAGCCTCAGGGCGAAGTGTTTCAGAAGGTTCTGCGTCCTCCTTGGCGCTCTGCTTTTTGGACGATGATTTTATTGTTTTCTTTTCTTTGACAGCTTCTTTTACCGGAACGGGCAGAAGCTTTTCTATAAGACCTGCCAGGCCGTTGTTATCTCCGGTATCATTTTCCCCGCTGCCGCCGTCATTATTTCCGCCGCCGTTTCCGTTCTCATCTCCGGTGCTTCCGTCATCTTCTCCGCCGCCGTTTCCATTCTCATCTCCGTCACCGCTTCCATTCTCATCTCCGTCACCGCTTCCATTCTCATCTCCGTCACCGCTGCCGTCATCTTCATTTTCTGCCTCAGCAACATTGTCCACTGCAATCTCAGCCCTCAGGCTTTCTTTATCAATATCTTCATTTTTAACCTCCATAATAACAGCATAATCTCCGTTTTCCGAAACTTCAATTGCTTCCCCTTTCCCAATTTCATTTCCCTGACTGTCATACCAGGTAAAGGGATTGTCGGAAAGCTCCGTATTGCCTCCCGGCAGGTTTTCAAACACTGCTGTAAGCTTTACCTTCTCCCCTTCTCCCTCCGTTTCATTGGTCAGGATAATCTTTCCATAGGGAGTGGTTTCATCCATTTTGCAGCTTCTTTGATAGCCCTCGATAGTCAATCCCGTTTTCTTACAGCTCAATTCATAAGCATCAATTGTTGTTTCCGTTTTAGAACAGCCCGTCTTATAGCTGTCAATCGTTGTTTTGTCCTTTGTGCAGCTGAGTTTAAACCCCTCTACTGTTTCTTCATTTTTACTGCAGCTTTGTTTATAACTGTCTATAGAAGCCGGAGTTTTTCCGCAGTCAAGAGCATAGCTTTCTATAGTGGAAGTTGTTTTTCCGCAGTTGAGCGAATAGCCTTCTATTGTGGTCATTGTCTTTCCGCAGTTTAATGCATATTTTTCCACTGTAGAAGTACTTTTACCGCAGTTCAGGGAATATTTTTCCACTGTGGATTCTGTTTTTCCGCAGTTTAACTGATAACCTTCTATAGTATCCGTAGTTTTCCCACAGCTAAGAACATATCCTTCCAATGTGCTTTCATCCCTGCCGCAATTATGAACCATATGGATATGAGAAGAATTGGTTCCATGCACTACGGTGCCGCAGGACATATAATAATTTTTATAATCATGACCCTCATAGTCGTCATCTCCGGTATCTTCCCACCATACGATTTCGCATCCCAAATCCTCGCTGGATACCTCAACGTCGCAATCCGCCGTATGGGTATGATAAACGGGCGTATAGCACGCCCCTCCGGAAGCTTCATCTCCTGAATGAGTATGTCTGACCGGGGTACCGTAACAGCCGCCCCCTGAAGAAGCGTTTCCGCTGTGCGCATGATAAACGGGCGTTCCGTAGCAGCCGCCCCCTGAAGAAACGTTTCCGCTGTGCGCATGATAAACGGGCGTTCCATAGCAGCCGCCGCCATTATTTTCATTGCCGGTATGGGTATGATAAATTATTTCCTGATAACAGCCGCCTCCGCTGTTTTTATTTCCCGTATGAACATGGTAAACAGCTGTCTTGTAACAGCTTCCTCCCTTTTCGGCACTGCCCTCATGAACATGATAAACGGGGATAGTATAGCAGTTCCCCCCTTCTTCTTCGTTTCCGCTATGTATGTGATAAACAGGAGTTTCATAGCAGCTTCCGCCTTTTTCTGTATCTCCTTCATGGACATGGTAAACAGGCACTGTGTAACAGCTTCCTCCTTTTTCGGCGCTTCCTTCATGCTCATGCAGGATGGGAATTTCATAACAGCTGCCTCCTTTCACCTCATCTCCCTCATGCTGATGAAATACCGGTGTCGTGTAGCAGCCGCCTTCTTCTTTTTCATTCCCTGTATGCTGATGATATACATAAGTAACGGTTTGCTTAACGGAAGAACCTTCTGCACTGCCCTCCATTGCAAAAGCGGTCTGTGTATTGCCGACTGCCATGCCAAATACCAGGGCTATGGCAGCTGCCTTTCCCAGTGTGCGGTATGCCTTTTTCTTGGGCTGAAATACTTTTATCTTTTTCTTTTCGGTTATTACTGATTTTTTCATTTCTTATTCCTTTCACTTAGTTGAATGCATATGAGTCAACAACCCCACTGCAAGCAACTAGGCATCAAGCTTGCAACGCTGCAGAGCAGCGGGGTATGTGACCCTCGCGGCATTCGCCAAGGCCTTGTGGGCTTTGGCTCATTGCTCGCGGGAATTAACTTTAAAAAACAAAAACCTGTCCATGGTTTTCCACAGACAGGTTTCACTCTCATTCTATTCACTTTTTCACTAAGCGGTAAGTGTTCTAAGCATATCACATGCTTTCTGTGCAGTCAATCCTGCAAAACAAAATTTATTCTTTTTTAATAATTCCTTTGATTTTCTCCTGGACTTTGGCAATCTGCAGCGGTATCACGATTCCTGCTGCAAGATACAGCCATTTCCCCGCTTCGGCTCCGGCCGGCAGATACACAAAACTGATATCTGAAAGATATGCGGCAGTATCGAAGTCCCCGCACAAAGGCGTCAGCAGATAAATGCCGTAAAAAACTGTATTCACCAGGAAAAAGGCCAATATATGGTGCATCATGACGGCATAAGTATTTCTGCCGATTGCTGCCAGCTTATCCGAAAGACAGGGGATATCCTTTAGAATCCCGGCAACTCTGAGCCAAAAGGCAATTCCCGTAATTATCGTCAGATAAGGTATCACCGGACCGTTTCCGAAGCTTGTCACCCATACTGCACTGAAAGCAAGACCTCCGCAGAAAATTGAAATAACAAGCTGAATCCCCATCACAAGCAGAAAATACCACCCGTTTGGAAGATTGTCATGTTTTTCCAGCTTTTCCTTATAAATACGTCCCATTTCAAAGCCGGGCATCATAAACAGGATTCTTCCGGGAATTTTGTAGTATCCCCATACATGCCCGTCTATGGCAAGCCGCACTGTCATTATGCCAAGCAGAAGGCAGACTGCCGCTATCAGCCATTCATAATTCAGATGCAGGAAAGAAAGCACTTTTCTCATGCACACATTAATCACTTCAATTAAAAACAGTACCGGCACAAACCACGCCGGAAAATTATACATAAACTGATGCCCGCCGTCAAAAGGAGCGAGAAACAATGTATACAAAGAAATATTCTGCCCTATGCTGAAGCCCGCCTTATGCAGGAAAAACGCGAAAATTCCATACAAAAGATTCCACACAAAATAAGGGAGCAGCAGGGTAATACATTTTCCCACAATATAGCGCCCTATCCTTTTTTCCGACTCAGGCTTATAAAAATAACCGGACACAAAAAGAAAAATAAAAACATGAAAGGAATAATACGGAAACAAACCTCCCACATCCAACAGGTTAAATCCCAAATGCCCTGCTGCAACCAATATAATTCCAATTGCCGACAAAATCCTGAATTTCCGGTTTTCCATATAATCTGCCATCATTTCTCCCGTCCGGCTTCTAAACAGCCCTATAATAATCATAAAAATTCATTATCAGTATACAAAAAAACATTGTATAAAGGAAGTAAAAAAATTATAATAGCCTTATGAAAAGATTAAGAATACCTGCTTTAAAACTGAATACTTCTTTTAAAAGATTTTTTTTACTCTGCCTGTTCTTTTTATTTTTTTCCACACTTACAGGCTGCATAGGAAAACAGAGCATGCCTTCAGATTATGTTCCTGAAAATTATCTGAAGGAAGGCACCCCTATAGAATTTGACAGGGCTTCCTTAAATGCCATTCCTGATAATCCTTTTCCCGCCCTGAGCGTTCCAACCTATGTTACAAAAATAAAGGACAATTATTTTATTGTGGACTGCTACAATAATCAGATTATCTACCATGAGAATCTTACTGACCCGCTTTATGAATGGCAGATTATGACCAATGATGTTTCCATGCCTCATACGATTGCCGGAGATGGACTTGTCTATTTAATTGATGACACGGAAAGCAACAGGATTCTTGTTATGACAGAGAACGTGAACGAAAACGGGCAGCCCATTTTCGTACCTTCCCAGGAATTTACGGAAATCGGCAACAGGCCCCATTATATTATTTATGATGAAAGAACAGATACTTTTTATGCCTGGAGCTCCGAAAGCGGTGAAATGTTTCTTTTCCGCCATCCCCGGGATGACTCCCATGTATATCTTACGGAAGTGCGTTCCATTCCCTCTTTAAGCGGGGTATATGTCCGTTCCTTTACCATTGTGAAGGATACCATTTACTTTGTATCCGGCAATTCCTCCATTATTGAGGCCGCCCTTGCCGACTTTAAAATCAAAAAGGAATATCCTGTTCCGGATGAGCTTGCAGGTATGATACAGCTTACTCCCATTGATGATTATTTTTATATTACCATTTCCACTGATGTGACGGGCAATCAGGATTTTGCCACCATCATCCGGGTAAAGAATTTAAAGAATCTTCAAAAGGGAGATTATGAAGATATATACAGTAATTTTATAGGAGGCGGCACTCCTTACTATATCACCCGGATTGACGATACCTGGTATCTGACAGAGCACCGTCTTCCCGGTCATTCTATCTGGAGTTTTAAAATAATCGATAATACCATTACGGATGTTACCGCAATTTATTAAAAGAAAGGAATTTTTACTCATGACGAAGCTAAGCCGGCGAGTTGACCTTACCAAAAAGAAGCAGCCTGTAACCATTCAGATTATTCTCATTCTTATTTCCTGCCTTTTTGTGGCAATCGGTCAGGGAAGCGGCTTTTCCGAAGCCTCTCATTATACAAAGGTTTTTGTGCTCACCTTGATTTTTCTTGCCTATTTTGCCTTCCTGTTTTACTTAAAGGTATCAAAACGGCTGATTTCAGAGGATACTGCCGTAACCATGATGATTTTTCTGGGAGTGCTGATTCGATGCGGCTATGTCCTGCTTTCCGGTCTTTATGACAGACAGCACGATGCAGGCGTTTATACCGGCATAGCCACGGATTTTGTCAATCCGGGCCACATCGGTTATATTGAATACATTTACAAATTCCATAAGCTGCCGGATTTGAATCCCTATGAGCTTTTTGCCTACTATCATCCGCCCCTTCACCATATTCTTTCCTTTTTGTGGCTTCAGCTGAATATTGCCCTGGGTGTGGCGGAAGACCTTGCTTTTGAGAATCTGCAGATAGCAACACTGCTTTATTCCTGTCTTTGCATGGTAATTACCTATAAGATTTTAAAGGTTCTGGATATTAAGGGAAGCAGCCTGTTTATCGGGCTTTCCTTTTTCGTATTTCACCCTGCCACAGTAATTATGGCCGGAAGCGTCAATAATGATATGCTGACCATTCTTTTCATGTGCCTGATTATATTAGGCTCCCTTCAATGGATACGTGAAAAAAATTTAAAGAATCTGATAAAGCTTGCACTTTATATCGGTTTCGGTATGATTACCAAGCTAAACTCCGCCGTGCTTGCCATTCCTCTTGCACTTGTTTTTCTGATGCACTTTATTTCCGTTTTAAGAAGCAAAAAGAAAGAGGAAATTCTGAAATGGATTAAGAATTACTGTATTTTCGGTGTAATTGCAGCGCCCATCGGCTTAAGCTGGATTGTACGTAATCTGATTCGCTTCGGAGAAAAGCCGGGAGTTCCCGTACCGGGCGAAACCTCTCCGATGTATACAGCCGCCTTCAGTCTTTGGAGTCGGCTGGGAATTCCTTCCCTGGCAGACTGGCGCATTGAATTTCCCTTCCACCCCATCAGCGCAAAAGCCTGCTGCAATACCTGGGTGATTATGCTTCATACATCATTGTTTGCGGAAGAATATCCCACTGATTTACCTGATATTCTCTTGATTCTCTGCCAGATTACCTTTGTCCTTGCCATTTTATTCAGCATTGCAACAGCAGTCTTATTAGTTGTTGTACTTCTGAAAAAGCAGACGCTGCCTGAAGACAGGGTATTTTTACTGGTGGGTTATGTGGTTATGCTGATTTCCTTTGCAGCCTTTGTTATTATTTATCCTTATACCTGCAGCAGTGACTTCCGCTATGTGACAATCTGCCTTGTGTATATTGCCATCGCGCTGGGCCTCGGAAACAAATACTATCTGACAGGTAAAAATCCCCCTGCCAGAGGCTTTTTCGCAAAAGCAGCCCCGGTTCTGATACATATCATCAACTGGGGCGTGCTTACCATTTTGTTATTCATCAATATCATTTATATTTTCTGGGAGCGGTGGTAACGTCTGCAGCTTCATAAGCTGCTCCTGCGTTTCTGCTGATAATCCATCCAGCAGATATTTTTTAACCTTCCTCCGGCTGTCCAGAAATTCTTCCTTCAGCGCTGCCTGGGCTCTGTTTATTTCCTCACGTAAATCCCTGGCGGATAAAAGCCTGCAGCCTTCTCCCCGGATAATAATCTGTTCAAGTCCATCCGAGGTTGCCACTGTAATATCATATTTCTTTCCATTTTCATGTGCGAATTTTTCTATATACCTGTCCGCCGTTTCCGCTTCCCTTGTATATACCACATGAATATTGTGATAATCCAGAACTTCTTCGGGATGTCCCTTTAACCGGTAAGCGTCAAACACGACTATCAGACTGCATTTTTTCATTCCCTGGTAGTTACACAGAATATCAAGAAGCTTCCCTCTGGCGCCATCCAGATTAACCCCGGCCAGCTCCTTTAAATCCTCCCATGCAAAAATCACGTTGTAGCCGTCCACCAGAAGATACTCTTCCCTCTTTTCCCGCCCTTTATAAATGCGTGTTACAGAAGACTGCCCCGCGCCTGCCTTTTCTCCGTTTCTGCACGTTCTCTGCCAGCCTTCCTTTTTTCTGCTGCCGTCCTGCCTGCTGTTTGCATGGGAGGTACGATTTAAAATAGCAGTTATTTCTTCGTCACCGATAAAGACCTCGCCGCGCCGCTCTTTGAAAAGCTCCTGCCTGTTTAAAGCTGCCTGCCGGCGTTTCGCAAGCTCTTCCTCAAAAGCGCTTTCCACCGCCGCTTCCCTGCCCCCTTCCAGACAGCCGGGAAGATGCATATAATCCTTTACCTGGTTCCACGGCACCACAAATCCGGCTCCATGGGCACAGAATACGGATGCTGCGGGATTTCTCAAATCCGCCTCCGCATCATATTCCCTGTTTTCAATTACTTCTGCCGCATTATGACAGGGCGCATACCCTTTAAAACTGCAGAACAGCCTTCCATCCCCCTTGGTATAGGCTGTCACTTCTTTCTGATAATCCTGCAGAGTCACCACCGGCGCTGTTCCTGTCAGAACCGCAGTTTCACCGTTCCTCTCCTCCAGGGAAAAGCTGCCGTGAAGTTTTTCCATATCCGTCATTGCCCGCCCGATAGCGCTCTCCGGCACTTCCAGCCTGAATTCATAGATGGGTTCCAGAAGTACTGACTGCGCCTGCATCAGCCCCTGACGCACAGCCCGGCAGGTTGCCTGCCTGAAGTCCCCGCCCTCCGTATGTTTTTGATGCGCCTTTCCCGATACAAGAGTGATTTTCATGTCCGTAATAGAAGAACCGGTAAGTACGCCCCGGTGCTCCCGTTCTTCCAGATGAGTTAAAATAAGCCGCTGCCAATTACGGCTAAGGATATCTTCACTGCAGTTGATATCAAAGCTAAGGCCGCTGCCCGGCTCTCCCGGTTCCAAAAGAAGATGTACCTCCGCATAGTGCCTCAAAGGTTCAAAATGTCCCACTCCTTCCACCACATCGGCAATCGTTTCCTTGTAAACAATGCGTCCTGTATCGAAGGAAACTTCCACGCCGAAACGCTCATAAATCATGGTCTTTAAAACCTCTGTCTGCACTTCGCCCATAACTTTGACATGAATTTCCTTCAATTCTTCATCCCAGACAATTTGAAGCATCGGATCTTCTTCCTGAAGCTGCAAAAGCTTCGGAAGCATGAATGCCGCATCATAGCCCTCCGGCAGCTTCACACAGTAACTCAGCACCGGCTCCAGCATGGGAAGCTCTTTTGACTGTTCTCTCCCCAGGCCTTCTCCGGGCAGCGTAGCAGTAAGACCCGTCACGGCACAAATGCTTCCCGCTTCCGCTTCCTGCACTGTTTCAAATTTTTCCCCGGAATAAATGCGGATTTGATTCACCTTCTCTTCCGCCGTTTTTCCGTCTTGTACAGCTTTGTTAACCTTCAAAATGCATCTTGCCTGAAGACTTCCGCCCGTAATCTTCATATGAGTCAGGCGGTTTCCCTGGGCATCTCTTGTGATTTTAAAAATTCTGGCTCCAAATTCCCGGGGATATACGGGAATCGTCACATAATCCGCGATTCCCTCTAAAAACTCCTTCACGCCCCACATTTTCAGGGCAGAACCGAAAAAGCAGGGAAAAACCTTCCTCTGTGCTATTGCTTTCTTAATTTCTTCCCTTTCTATTTTTCCTTCTTCCAGAAAACGGTTCAGCAAAGCTTCCTCGCACATTGCCAGACCTTCATAAAAGCTTTCCGTATCCTGCCGGGTAAAATCCACACAGCCTGCATCTAACTGCTCCGAAAGTTCCTTAAGCAAGGCTTCTGTGTCCGTTCCTGGCTGGTCCATTTTATTAATAAACAAAAAAACGGGCACCTGATATCTCTTCAAAAGCCGCCACAGCGTTTTCGTATGTCCCTGTACCCCGTCTGCACCGCTGATTACCAGTACCGCCGCATCCAGCACCTGAAGCGTCCGTTCCATTTCTGCTGAAAAATCCACATGTCCCGGGGTATCAAGAAGGGTTATCCTCAAATCTTTGCAGTTTAAAACAGCCTGTTTGGAAAAAATAGTAATTCCTCTTGCCTTTTCAAGCTCATAGGTGTCAAGGAAAGTGTCCTTATTATCCACTCTTCCCGCTTTACGGATAGCGCCGCTTATATAAAGCATTGCTTCCGACAGAGTTGTTTTCCCCGCGTCCACGTGGGCCAGCAGACCAATACTAACATGCTTTAACAGGTTTTTGCTTAATTTATCTTCTTTATTTTCAGACGTATCTTCCATAGAAAATACCCCTTTCTGCTGCCTATCATAATATATTCCTTATCATAGCACAGAAAAGGGTATTCGTCGATATATCTTCTTTTTTGAACGGAAACTCAGATTTCATTATCATTGCCCAAAGTCCCGTCTGGGCATCCGTGAAAGCCGGATATCTATTTCAACCGATATCCTACTGCCCAATAACCAAATACATTGGCCGGTACAGTGATTGTCGCCGAATCGGAATCCGTATCCTGCATCACCACAAGAGCTCCCTTTTCATCATAACACATAACTGTAAATTCGTATTTATCGCTTCTTAAATCTTCAGGCACCCCAAGTACCACTGTTACCGCTTCATTTACACTCTTCAGCTTCGTAATCTGACCCTTATACAGCTTATAAAGATCATTGTTCAAAACGCCTAGAGTCTGCAGACCGCTTTCCGCTGCCGCTTTGGATAGCTTTTCGTTCATCAGCTTATTGGCGCTGTTGCAGATATAGTACTTCAAAACAACGCCGCTTTCCATCTCTTCCCTGGAGATTCCTGCCGCCTGATAGATTGCACTCTTCTCATCTCTGCAAATCACACCATCCATAAAAGGCTTAATGTAAACGCCTTCCATGCTGGACAGCTGCTTGCTCCCGTCGGAATAAATAACCTGATTTACTGCCATCGGCTCTTCCTTCGGCTCTTCTTTCACAGGCGCATTGCCGACGCTGTCAGAATCCTGCCCTGCTTCCTCCAGCTTCTCCACCGGTACGACAGTTTCTCTTGTTCCCTCATGAAGAGCACCAAGCAGCGTATTATAAGCACTTTCCAAATTCGAAATATATGCTTCAAAATCGTTTCGGAGAATATCGCAGGCATCATACGAATCTCCGCCTCCCGGATATATCGTAACCTTCTTCCAATCATCCCCGTTTCTGTAAACATCCATAGAACCGTTTGCACTTTCCACAGCGTTCCAAAAGGCATCTACATCATTCTCCGCCACATAGTAGGTTCCCTGATCCATGGTGCTTTCATCCGGTGCTTCCTCTCCGTCTGCCACTAGCATAATCATGTCCGCAGCAATCTTGGAATCAACAGCCCCTATTTTATCCCAAACAGCCGACTCTTTTTCAAAAAGACTGTCATCTATATAGTGAGAGCCGGTTGCTTCCACAATGCTTTCATCCAGTTCTTCCACAAGATTATACTGTGCATCAAAATCATCTCCATTAAAATTCCAGCCCTCATCCACCGCCGTCATTTTAGCATGGGGAGCAAGCAAAGTTCCGTTTTTATAATACTTTTGGGCATCATCAAGAGTCATATTGCCAGTATCTATTGTGCAGAATTCATCCGACTCCATCAACCGTACCAGTGCCGTCATATATTGATCAAGGGCTGTCCAGCCATCATCATCATTCTGCAAATTATCAGCCAGTAAAGGCTTTGAAGCAGCAAATACGGGCACTCCGCTTAGCAACATAAGAACTGCGGCAGCTACTGACAACAGTCTGCATATCGTTGTTTTCTTTTTCATTTTCCTCTCCTTTACCTGTTTTAATTGCAGTAAACCAGTCCTCATATAAAAATCATTTAGGTTTTGGCGCTTCAAGCTCCTTACTCTGGGAAGCCTCCAGGCCTTCCTTCATCAGGTACCTAAACAGCTCAGAGCTGCTCTTATCTCTAAATTGCTCTTGTTTTAATTTTTCAAGCTCTGCTTTTTTTTCCAAAGGAATTGTTATGGTTATGCGCTTTTTTTCACTATCCAAAATCATTCCTCCTATTCTGGTTCACCAGTTCACTATTATCTTAATATTATAGTGGTTCACCGGTTCATTGTCAACTGTAACTTGAAAAAGTATGGCTCTTGTGTATAATAAAAAATGAAAGAAGGTGAAACACATGGCTACCACTAGACCCAGATATACTGTTTCTGTGGATGACGAATTATTTAAACAAATTGAAGATTTTCGCTATAAAAACCGTTATGCCACACGTTCCCAGGCAACCTGTGAATTAATAAGGCGCGGCCTTGAATCTTTAAAGGACCCCCAATCTCCTTCCGATGATTCTTATTAATATGTAATTTTCAAAAAACAAGGTTCTATGCTGTTTTAACTTAGCATAGAACCTTGTTAAATTGGCGTGCAGTTCTGCACACTCTTTTATTCATAACAATAGAAAATTCGCAAAGCGTGCTTTCTATTGTATATTTTCCGAATGATATAATTCAATTCCGCATATGATTGCATTCAGGATCTCATCAATACAGTAATCAACCTCTTCCTTATTTTCCACTTTGCTGTTTTGATACTGATACAGCAGGGTATGTACAATATTCCCTTCTCCGTCTGTTTCCGTGGCCTCCACAATTCCTCTGATTGTGGAAAAAATATAGTATCTGTACTGCTCCAAATTGTCTATTTCACTCTCCAGCATTCTGTCATGATACGCCAGATCATCGGCTGCCTTTTCATATCCTGTTCTGGTAATATGATATGCTTCCCACCTGGCATCATTTTCTTCATAGTAATAGGTATCTTCCGCCTCTACAGCCTGCAGAAATTCATCCTGATACAATTCTGTAAACAGCTGCCCGCACTGCTTTGCCAACAGGTCATATTCCCTTTGCTCGCAGCTGTCTAAAATCTGCGCCACCAGCAAATCATAATCCGTAACATCCCAGCCTAAAATCAAGATTCTGTCCTGATAATTTTCTGCTCCTCCCAGTTCCTCCTGCCAGTTCGCTGCACTTTTCCGCGACGGAGCGTCCTGCTCATTGTCTGCATTTCTTTTCAACAGGATCACCTGTAGCAGTAGAATCAATACTGCCATACCTAAAATTCCAACCAATATGGTCAGCATTCTCATTCTTTTCTTATCACTATCCTCATAAGAAAGGCCTCTTTGAAGTTCATAAAGCAGAGCCTTAACCGAAGGAAAACGATTATCCGGATCAAACTCACAGCACTTCTTAATTATGCTGTTAAGACGTCGGTTTCCCGATACCCTTTTCATATCCTCCAATAGATAATCTCCTGTCTTCATATAAAGCAGGGTTCTTCCGATTCCGTAGATATCCGTCCGTTCATCAGACTGTCCGAAGCCATACTGTTCCGGTGCCGCTGTTTCCCTTGTTCCGGCAAAATAGGTATCTTCACTCTTTCCTTTTTTATAAAACCGGGCCATTTCCAGATCAATCAATGCAATACTTTTTTCTTTCCTTAAAATAATATTTTCCGGCTTAATATCCCTGTGAATCACAGGGGGTTTTCTCTGATGCAGATTTTGCACACTGCGGCACAGTAAAATACCAATTTGCAGAATTTCTTTATCTGAAAAGCTTTGCTTCTCTCCGATTTCTGCCAGAGAACTGCCTTCTATGTAATCTCTCAAAAGATATGCCTTCTGCCCTTTGTCTATCACCTCTACTGCACTGACCGCCTCCTCGGCAAATATCCTCTGATCCTCTGTCTTTTGAAGTTCCTTAAGGATTTTCCCTTCCTCAAGAAGATGTGCCGTTTCCTCACGAAACGCCAGCTTTAAAATATATCTTTTTTCTCCTGATTTTTCTTTAAGAAGATAGGTCTTTTTGTTGACAGAATCCTTCAGACAGGCAGTCACTTCATAACGCCCCCGCCATTCCTCTGGCAGCGCAGCTTCCTCTTTGATCATTTCCGTATATGCTTCCTCAAATTCCCCGAACATTTTTAAATCATTTTTCATAGGCATCCAATAATTCCTGATATTCCCAAACTTCCAGTCCTTTTTCAATCGCATAAACTGCAATGGCATCTTTTTTCACACGGGGATACAGCACTTCCCTGCCTCCGATTTTCAAAAGCCTCTGGGTCTGTTCCAAATCCAAATGGAACAGAATAGCCGTCCCGATCAGCAGCTCTCTGGAGGGCCTTCTCCGCCCATTTAAAAGCTGATAACCGTAGCTGCGTTCCAAATTCATTTTTTGGATATACCTGGCATTAGACATTCCATGGCTTCTGATTAAATCCGCCAGATAATACTGTATTTCAGGGCATCTAAATTCCTTATCATGCAAAAAAGAAAGCTCCTCTTTCTTCCAATCCTTGATTCGATTAATCAACTCGTTTGTATTCTTCATATTAGCTTCTTCCATCAGTAAGCTTTAATTCTGCTCTTCCCACTTTGCCCGTCTGCCAAGTTCAAGGCATCCCATAATTCCCTGATTATCCTTAAGACTTGCAGGCACAATGTAATGCTCCAAATCCTCCAGTTCTTCTGTTTTCAGATATCCGTTCAGCATTTCCTTTACGTAACTGCGAATCAGCGAGAAAAGCTGCTCCTGATGCATCACGCCTCCACCCAGAATAATCAGTTCCGGCGAAAGCGTCAGAATATAATTTGTAAGTGCCTGGGCGATATAGTAAGCTTCCAAATCCCAAACTTCCCTTTTATCCTTCAATAAAAAGGCGTCCATCCCCCACCTCTCCTTCAGCGCAGGGCCTGACGCCATGCCCTCCAGACAGACTTTGTGATACGGACATTTGCCTTCATAAGTATCATCGCTTCTTTTCTGCATCAGAACATGTCCTGCCTCCGGATGCAGCATGCCATGAAGAAGCTTTCCTTCAATATAAATGCCGGCCCCCACGCCGGTTCCGATTGTAATATAAATAACACAGCTTTTATCCTTAGCCTGCCCGAAAGTGACCTCCCCAAGCACAGAACCGTTTACATCCGTATCAAACCCCACTGGACAGCCGAGAGCTTCTTTAAAGGCTCCCACAATATTGTAATCGGCCCATGCAAACTTGGGCGTGCTGGTAATATATCCATAGGTTTTTGATTTTTTATCCGGGTCTATGGGGCCAAAACAGCCGATTCCCAAAGCCTCTATTTTCTTTTCCCCAAAATAGGAAATCATCTTCGGAACCGTTATTTCCGGAGTTTCCGTAGGAATCGAAATCTGTTCAAATATTTCACCCTTTTCGTTTCCGACAGCACAAACCATCTTGGTGCCGCCTGCTTCTAATGCTCCTAATATCATATTTTCTTCTCCTTCTCCCAAAGCGTGCTTTCTTTTCTATTATTGTTTTCTTTTCAGCCGCTCGATTTCTTCCTGCAGTTCTTCCAGTTTTTTCATGGCTCTGGTAAGGTCATCTGCATTTTCCTTTTTTGTCACAGGCTTTACCGGCTGAGTATCTTCATTTTCAAGTTTTTTAAGATAATCCGTCACATATTCCGGCTGAGTAAGAGGTTCATCCTCAAAATATTTAGGGTCAATATGGAGCTGATAATCTTCCTCTCTGATAACAATAGTCTTAACCGTTTCCGAA
>CAZDPE010000056.1:0-15475 GCA_964507235.1 uncultured Lachnospiraceae bacterium | reverse complement strand
ATCACTGCAGAGGAACAAATCACACAAACGGCGGAGGCTGTTGCCGGTTTGGTGAAGCTGCCCTGATTACAGCTTCTGCGGCAGGAGGAAAACGACGGTTGCCTTTCTGCAGCAGGGTTGAGGCAATGAAAATCCCATGCACTCGACCTCATGGGAGGGTTGAGGCGATGGCGCATGATCCCCTGTTCGCTATTATAGGTAGGAGGCAAACCATAGAACGGTTTCCCCATACCGAGCTTGCTTGAGACGAACGAGAAAAGCGGTAGATATGTTCAGATGGCGTCGAGTAGACATATTCCCGCAAACGAGCGAGGCCGATGACATCAAAATGGACGTGTCGAGCCATGTTGAGACAGTTGCCCTGCTCACTCGAAAAGCCTAGTAAATCAAAGGCTTCTGCCGATTAAAAGAAAAAATGTTGCTGTATCTCACGTGAAATATGTTTGGTGAGACGGCTTGTTTTCTAAGGTGGGGTTCAAAGATAATTTGCTGTAATTGAGTTTCGCTGAATTGTATGGATTTCGCTAAAATGTTTGAGTTTCGCTAAAAGGTATAGATGAGAATAGAATGTAAAAAGTTACAAAGAGACACTATGACCTTTGATGAGATAAAGCAGATTGCAGATGCTTTGGACGTGAAATTAGAACAGTCTTTTACTCTCCCCTGTGGGGTTCAATATAAAATAGAAAATCGGGGATATTGATTTGCATGATGGATATACGCGAAATTGAAAAAATTATTGATATAGAACATAAAAAGAGTCCGGTCTTTGCTGATGGAAAAAAACAAACAATTTATGATTTGCTTACGTTTTTTGAAGACGCTTGTGGACTGATCCTTATGGGAAGCGTGTTTAACCCATTTGGACTTAAAAAGATTACAGACCAAATGGATGCGCTTAATATGGCACTACTTTGGGCTAATGAGCTATGCACGAGAGACACAGAGCCATTAGATACAGGAATAACAGAACATCGGTATGAGCAATGCTGTGAGTTGTTGAATGACTATGCCTATCCTTATTCCGTGATTTGTTCTGGGTATATTTCGTATTCCCGGAAGAGATTTGATGTGGAGATAGACGATAACAAGGTTACCTTTATTCTGGGTAAAGACCAAAATGAATCAATATGGAGTGATATTCTTCGTGAAAGTTCACAGGTAGATTTGAGAGCTATGGCTGAAGTTATTGATCCATACCGCCTTATTACCATTACTGGTGAAGTAAGAGAGCAGGTGAAAGTTGAGGACGGAATGGTCTGTTACTCGCTTTCAGAAGATATACTTAACACTTTTAAGAATGTTGCATTGCAACAATGGGATTCATCAAAAACCCTTCCGTATGACTGGAAATTTGATAGATTTAGTTTGGAAGAGTATAAGGTCTTTTGGGTTGCACTCACTACATTATGCTACATTCATTTCTGCAGTTGTTTTGCCATCAGAGATCCATTAATTCGGCTAAAGAACAGCACTATCATACAAAATATCGACAGTATTGTTGAATATATTGTTTCAGAAAGCGGACTGGCAAAAGAAAAAGTAGAAACAATTATTAACTATATCACCTTTGACCCGAAAAAGAAAAATGTGGATATAATGTACCAACCTATTGTTAAACTTGCAAATGATACATTAATTATTACGCCGGTTTTGTTTATGGGTTCAAGACCTGAGAGAAATCTTCTTTCAGTAGTCAGTACAATGCATGATCGGGAGTATTCAAAAGAAGTAAACGATTTAGAGGGTTTGATGGTTACAAAGCTTGAATCCTATGTTTCATCACCTGACATCGCAAAGCACAAGCATCTCAGGGATGATCTTCCGGACATTGATTTTGCAATATTTGACAGCATGACAAATTCAGCAATGGTTTGTGAGACAAAGTGGTTTGCAGCAGCGGATTCTACCAAGGAAGTGTACGCAAAAGAGGACGAGATAACTCATGGCTGCAAACAGGTTGAAGAAATAATGACCTATGCTATGCAGGATAGGAGTCGTTTTATAAAGCAAGTTTTTAATATCGATGATGGTGATACTGTGGATTTGTTTGGGTGTGTTGTAGCTAAACACAACATAAGGACGCAGCATAAGTATGTACCGGTTATTGATTTAAAAAGAATAGAAGAGCTTTTATCGAAGTATTCTTTGAACACCGTGTTTCATATGATCCGTAATCATCAATATGAAATACCAATTCCTCAGGAGGCGACAATTACATATCAGAAGGTACCATATGCAGGATTTGAATTTAGAATTCCAGCAATATGTTTTGGGGAAGATTCAGATGTAGTGTAGATGAACGTCTGAGTGTTTAAATCAGGGGCGTTTATCAAGTAAACGATTGTTGGTTCAAACCTAAGTAAACGTTAAAACATATATGCGGCTGGCGAGCCTTTCGATGAGTCTTTAGACTCTAGTGCCGGTAACAAGCCCTTATAGGGCGTGGGCAAACCACCGGCTTAGCCGGTGGTTCTGATTAAGGTTAAATGGTTTATATGGCGCGCTTAATTTCACCGCAGCCGATTTTTTCACCGGAATTTCCGGAAGGCTGAGTGGTAAAATCATCATGTCCGGCATGAATAATCACAGATTTACCAATAATATCCTGTATGGTGAAGCGCTTATCATAAAATACGCTGAAGGCATAACCCTGATTGCCCAAAAGAGGCGGCATATCTCCTGCATGATTCGGATGGTCCCGCATGGTGGGATTATAATGCATTCCCGTTTTATCAAAATTATTACTGCAGTTGCCGAACTCATGAATATGCATGGCATAAAAATCGGAAGAGCCTTCTGTGTTCACATTGGGAAGACCAAAAATTTCCGCTTCTACCAATACGCCTCCATAATTAGTCTGATAAAATTTTACAAGTCCGCTTAAGGAGGGATGGGAAGCATTGCCTGTGACCCAGGCCGCTGCCTGAGGGCGTTCATAGGTAAGAAGCTGATTGAAAGAAATTCTGGGAGTAAGCTGAAGCTCGTGCATGGCAAGATCCTGATGTTTTTTTTATTTTATGAAAAAATTTCTGGTTTTGTGTCGTTTTATATGAGTAACAGTTCAGCCATGCAGAAACAATTGTACAATATGACCGTGAGAGCTTGCCCGCTAAGGGCATATTGCACAATTGCTTCTATAGGGCGCACGCCCGACATGAAATAAGTTGGCGGTTTATACTTACATTTTGGAGTGGAAATGTACATTCCGCCAACTTATGAATGGTATGGCTGAACTGTTACTTATATGAAGAAAAATATCAGAAATTTTTAAGATGCATATTTACAATAAATGTAGTATAGTATAAATGGATTTTTATTTTTGAATATTCAATTTGAAGGAGAATAAATATGGCTTTTTGTATTATTACAGACTCAGCCTCTGATATTCCGGAGAGCGTTATTAAAGAATATGGCCTTTATGTAATGCCTACGCCGGTAACTATCGAAGGAACAGATTATTTTGACGGTGAAACAATTTTCCCTGATGAATTTTATGAAATTCAGGCGTCTGGCAAGGAAATTAAAACATATCATATTAATCAGTACATGTTCCATGAACATTTTCTTTCCTTTGCCAAACGGGGAGATG
The DNA here is from genome assembly GCA_964507235.1 of uncultured Lachnospiraceae bacterium. Classification (GTDB taxonomy): domain Bacteria; phylum Bacillota; class Clostridia; order Lachnospirales; family Lachnospiraceae; genus Suilimivivens. Next base: position 11,883 of record CAZDPE010000056.1, on the reverse strand, counting down.
AAGTGCTTTATATCTGTTTTTCTACCGGAATTGCCGGAACCTTTAATGCTGCCAATCTGGCTTATGAAGAGGTTTTGGAAGAATATCCTGATTTTAAGATAACGATTATTGATTCCAAATGTGCATCTGTGGGATATGGTTTGGTAGTGGATAAGCTTTTGCGCATGCAGAAGAATGGCGCGCCGAAGGAGCTTATTATAGAAGCGGCATATTTCTTCTGTGAACATATGGAGCATGCAGTTACAGTAATGGAACTGGAATATTTATTTAAAGGCGGACGTCTGAGCAGAACCTCCTTTTTAGCAGGAACAGTGCTTGATATTAAGCCTATTATTATTGTGGATGAAAAGGGTTCCTTAAGCGCAGTTGAAAAGGTCAGAGGATGGAAAAAAGCTCAGAAGCGCATCCTTGATATGGTTGGAGAAAAGGGAAAGAATCTGGAAAATCAGGTTGTCGGAGTAGTTTACGGAAGAGATAAGGAATCTGCGGAATATATCAAGGAGCAGCTGCGGGAAAGATATCATGTGAAGGGACTTTTGGAAGGAAGAATAGGCTGTGCAATCGGCGCCCATACGGGTCCCGGTATTCTGGGCATTACCTTCTTAAATGAAACAAATGATAAATATGATGAATACTTAAAATAATATTATAAATTAAATTTTTAGTCGGGTACGGAATAATGAAGAAATTACTTGTTTATTTAAAAGACTACAAAAAAGAAAGTGTATTGGGGCCTCTGTTTAAGTTACTGGAGGCTTCTTTTGAGCTTATTGTGCCCCTTGTTGTAGCAGCCATGATAGATGTTGGAATTGCAAATGATGACAGGGGCTATATTGTAAAAATGTGTTTGATTATGGCAGCCCTTGGATTAATCGGGCTGACCTGCTCGGTAACGGCTCAGTATTTTGCCGCGAAAGCGGCGGTGGGCTTTGCCACGAAGTTAAGACATGGTTTATTTGAGCATATAGAGAAGCTGTCCTTTTCCCAAATGGATAAGGAAGGTACTTCCACCTTAATTACAAGAATGACCAGTGATATTAATCAGGTGCAGTCAGGTGTCAATTTGGTATTGCGTCTGTTTTTGCGTTCTCCTTTTATTGTTTTCGGTGCCATGATTATGGCATTTACCGTGGATGTAGAAGGGGCTTTTGTTTTTGTTGTGGTAATCCCGGTATTATCGGTGATTGTATTCGGCATTATGCTGGTCAGCATTCCTCTTTTCAAAAAGGTGCAGGGGGCTCTTGATAAGGTGCTTGGCATTACACGGGAAAATTTAACCGGCGTAAGAGTAATCCGTGCTTTTGGAGAAGAAGAAACGGAAATCCGTAAGTTTGATGAAGAAACTGATAGTTTACGGCATATGCAGATGGTTGCAGCAAGAATTTCCGCTTTGATGAATCCCTTAACTTATATTGTGGTAAATGCAGGTTTAATTGCGCTGATTTATGTTGGAGGTCTTCGTGTGGAGGCCGGTATTTTATCACAGGGTCAGGTAGTGGCGTTAGTAAATTATATGTCCCAGATTCTGGTGGAGCTTGTAAAGCTGGCAAATCTGATTATTACCGTTACCAAGGCAGCAGCCTGTGGAAACAGGATTCAGGGGATTTTTGAAATTCCTGCAGGAATGGAGCAGGAAGCCGCTGCAGCAAATGAGAAGGTGAGTGCATCTCAGACAGAAAAGAATAATTCAGGTGAAACAGGAACGGTTGAATTTGACCATGTAAGCCTGCGCTATTATAAAGGCGGAGAGGAAGCGCTTACGGATATTCATTTTAAGGCAAAAAGAGGCGATACCATTGGCGTTATCGGAGGAACCGGATCCGGTAAATCTTCCCTTGTTAATCTGATTCCGAGATTTTATGATGTGGAAAAGGGCAGCGTAAAAGTGGACGGCAAAGATGTCAGAGAATATGACCTTATACAGCTTCGGGATAAAATCGGCGTTGTTATGCAGAAGGCGGTATTGTTTAAGGGGACCATCAGGGACAATTTGCTTTGGGGAAATGAAAACGCATCGGATGAAGATCTTTGGGAGGCTTTAAAAACCGCTCAGGCAGAAGAATTCGTGCTTCAGAAAAAGGGAAAACTGGATGAAATGATAGAGCAGGAGGGACGGAATTTGTCAGGAGGGCAGAAGCAGAGGCTTTCCATAGCAAGGGCTCTTGTGAAGAAACCCGAAATATTGATTTTGGATGACAGCGCATCGGCTCTTGATTATGCCACAGATGCAGCCCTTCGTAAATCTCTTAAGCAAATGCCGGGGGAAACTACGGTTTTTATTGTTTCCCAGAGAGCCTCCTCTTTAATGCATGCGGATACTATTATTGTGCTGGATGACGGAAATGCAGCAGGAATGGGAACCCATGAGGAGCTTTTGAAAGATTGCCAGGTATATCAGGAAATATATTACAGTCAGTTTGAGCGCGCTTCAGAGAATTCGGTAAAGGAGGGTGCAAAGGCATGAAGAATGATAAAAAGAGCGTAAAACAAAAGGAAACCCTTGTTAAAGTTTTAAAATATATTAAGCCTTACAACTTCTTGATGGTTCTTACCATTGTCATGGCAGCTGTTTCGGTGGCGCTTACCTTATATCTTCCTATATTGACAGGAAATGCTGTGGATATGCTTGCTCTTTTTCTGGTTCCCTCGAAATCGGAAGGAGCTAAGATTAATACGGAATCTGTAAGGATTTGGTCGGAGATTATCAGTATATTAATAAAAATGGGTGTTGTTATTCTATTGACAGCGGCTACTCAATGGATTATGAATATTTGTAATAATAAAATTGTATACAGTATCATTCAGGACATAAGAAAAAAGGCTTTCAGAAGGTTGGAGGAATTGCCGTTAAAATATCTGGATGCCCATTCTCATGGTGATATTGTAAGCCGTGTGGTGGCGGATGTAGACCAGTTTGCCGACGGTCTTTTGATTGGTTTTACCCAGCTGTTTACGGGTGTGGTAACTATTTTGGGAACTCTGGGTTTTATGCTTTCCGTCAATGTGGGAATAACGGTGGTAGTTGTGGTTATTACCCCGGTATCTTTGTTTGTTGCAAGCTTTATTGCCAGGAAGACATTCAGCATGTTTAAGCTGCAGTCGGAAACGAGAGGAGAGCAGACGGCTTTAATTAATGAAATGATTGGAAATCAGAAGGTGGTTCAGGCCTTTAACAGGGAGGATGAAACTCTGGAAAAATTTGATGAAATTAATGCCAGACTGGGAAATTGCTCTTTACGTGCAATCTTCTTTTCATCCCTTACAAATCCCTGTACCCGTTTTGTAAACAGTCTTGTTTATACAGGTGTGGGATTGACAGGAGCGCTGTCTGTTTTAAGAGGAGGACTTACGGTAGGGCAGCTTACCTGTTTCCTTTCTTATGCCAATCAGTATACCAAGCCCTTTAATGAAATATCGGGCGTTATTACGGAGTTGCAAAATGCCCTTGCCTGTGCGGCAAGAATTTTTGAATTAATTGAGGAAGAGCCGCAGGTACCTGACGGAGTTGACGCTGTAGTGCTTCAGAATGTGGACGGCAGAGTGGATTTAGAGGATGTAAGCTTTTCTTATGTGCCGGACAAAAAGCTGATTGAGAATCTGAACCTTCATGTTAAGCCGGGGCAGAGAATCGCCATTGTTGGACCTACGGGCTGCGGAAAAACAACGATTATCAATCTTCTCATGCGCTTTTATGATGTGGATGGAGGAAGAATTCTGGTAGATGACAATAATATTCAGGATATTACACGAAAGTCCTTGCGTACCTCTTATGGCATGGTGCTTCAGGACACCTGGCTGAAAAAGGGAACTATCAGGGATAATATTGTGGTGGGTAAACCGGATGCCACGGAAGAGGAAATTATTGCGGCTGCAAAGGCTTCCCATGCGCACAGCTTTATCAAGAGGCTGCCGGAGGGATATGATACTGTAATCGGAGAGGATGGAGGAAGTCTTTCCGGGGGACAGAAGCAGCTTTTGTGTATCACCAGAGTTATGCTTTCTCTTCCGCCTATGCTGATTTTGGATGAAGCAACCTCGTCTATTGATACAAGAACGGAAATTAAGATACAGAAAGCATTTGCAACCATGATGGAAGGCAGAACCAGCTTTATTGTAGCCCACAGGCTTTCAACCATTCAGAATGCGGATGTGATACTTGTGATGAAGGATGGGCATATTATTGAACAGGGCAGCCATGAGGAGCTGCTTGCAAAGAAAGGATTTTATGCAAACCTGTATCAAAGTCAGTTTGCCATTGCATAGAGGAGTTTATCGGGATGCAGAGAGCAAAAAGCGATAAAAAAGACAGATTACAATTGAAAGACAAGCATTTATTCAGCAATGCCCAGATTGCGGCATTGCTGATTCCGCTTATGATAGAGCAGATTCTGAATTCCCTGATGGGAACAGTGGATACGATTATGGTGAGCAATGTAGGACCTGCCGCCATGTCCGCCGTTTCTCTGGTGGATTCCATTAATATATTGTTTATTCAGGCTTTTTCAGCGCTGGCAGCGGGCGGATGTATTATCTGCTCCCAGTACATCGGTAAAAAGAATGAGGAAAAGGCGAACAGTTCTGCAAGGCAGGTATTGTTTGTTATTTTTGTAATATCCACAGTGATAGCCATTATTTGTCTTATAGGGAACAGAGGTATTCTTAAGCTTGTATTTGGTAAGGTGGAAGCGGATGTTATGGAAGCGGCGGTAACTTACTTTTTTTATACCGCATTGTCTTTTCCTTTTATTGCATTATACAACGGAGGTGCGGCCGTTTACCGCGCCCAGGGGAATTCCAGGCGTCCTATGGTGATATCCGTTATTTCCAATTTTATCAATATCGGAGGGAATGCGGTTTTTATCTGGGTTTTCCATATGGGAGTGGCAGGAGTTGCAATTGCCACACTGATGTCCAGAATCTTTTGCGCAGTGGTGGTTCTTTTCTATTTAAGAAAACCGGGACAGATGATTTGTGTTAATCAATATTGGAAAATACGCCCGGACAGGCAGCTTATATTGAAAATATTGTCAGTAGGTGTGCCTGCCGGAGTGGAAAACAGTATGTTTCAATTTGGAAAGCTGGCAATTCAGTCTACGGTGTCCACTATGGGAACGGTGGCAATTGCCGCCCAGGCCATGACTAATATCATGGAAAATTTAAACGGTGTTGCCGCTACCGGTATCGGAATCGGGCTGATGACAGTAGTTGGTCAGTGCATGGGAGCGGGAGAAAAGAAAGAAGCGGTTTATTATATGCGCAAGTTTACCCTGCTGGGTGAAATCTGTATGATTTTGAATTGTCTGCTTGTATATGCCCTGGTAAGGCCGGTTACCATAATAGGAGCAATGGAGCCGGAAAGCGCCGCACTCTGCATCAGTATGGTGGGCTGGATTACAATTTTTAAGCCCTTGTTCTGGGTGCTTTCCTTTATACCTGTCTATGGAATGCGGGCAGCCGGAGATGTAAAGTTTTCCATGATTGTTTCCACTGCTACCATGTGGCTTTGCAGGGTAAGTCTTTGCGTTTTTCTGGTAAAGGCATTTGACTTTGGACCTATGGCAGTGTGGATAGGAATGTTCACTGACTGGGGAATCAGAAGTGTTATTTTTACCTGGCGGTTTTACAGTAAAAAGTGGCTGGAACATAAAGTAATTTCATAACGGCAGAAGGAAATGGGAGAAGGTAAAAGGCATGAGCGAGAAACCTTAAGTCTTGCCATTTTGGATGTTATGCTGCCGGATATGGACGGCTTTACCCTTTGCCAGAAAATACGGGAAACTCATTTTTTTCCCATTATTATGCTGACTGCCAAAGTGGAAGACATGGATAAAATTACAGGTCTGACCCTTGGAGCGGATGTAACAGCGTTAAGGCGTATGAGATGCTTCGTACCTACATGCAAGGTCTTCCCGATTCGCTGGAGGAATCGGCACAGCTTGACGGAGCCGGTTATATGACTATTTTCGGCAGGATTATTTCTCCTTTATGTAAGCCGGTATATGCCACAGTTGCATTGTTTGTAGCAGTAGGGCAGTGGAATTCATGGTTTGACGCAATGCTGTACAATCGCATGAAGGATGAGTATACAACGCTGCAATATGAGCTGATGAAGCTGTTGTCTTCTGTTATGCAGCAAAGCGGCAGCGCTGACAGCATGAAGAATGCAACAAATGCAATCACGCCCACTTCCATACGTGCGTCAGCAACGATTTTAACTATGCTGCCTATCATCTGCCTGTATCCCTTCCTGCAGCGATATTTTGCAGCGGGACTTACGATAGGCGGTGTTAAGGAATAAGAATAAAAAATTTCTGATAATAGAGGCGTGTTTTCACGCCTCTAAAATATTCTTCAGATATTCAATTAATACTTTGGCGGCACGCTCATGGGATTTTACTCCGGGATGCGCATGGGCGCCTACAGTTTCGTTTGTGGTGTTCGGAAGCTGCAGAAAAGCGATATTGTTATCCAGTGTCTGCTTCTGATAGGAATTCATGGCGTCAGTAATGGCAAAGGTCAATTCATAACCAAGCATTCCGTAGGTCCATACAATATGGGAATCCGGATTATTCCTGCGAAGCATGAAAAGAAAATCAATCACAGCCTGTTTAAAGCGCTCCAAATCCTCCCGGTCATAGGTGCCATCGGGATTGAGATGCTGCTTAAAGGTTTCTCCCGTATCGGGATTTTTCCATTCAGGCTGCTGAAAAGCGCTGGCATCATTGGTTCCCAGATTTACAATAACAGCGTCTGGTTTCCAGCTTTTAAAATCATATGGTTTTGCAGCCCCCAGCTTTTCGTTAAATTCACCTTTTGCCAGGCCGCAGATTTTCTCATAGACAGAAGGGATATTGCAGTTTGGATTATTGTCCCAGCTGCTGAGAACGCCCCAGCCGCCCTGGGAGATTAAACGATATTCGGCATTCAGGGCATCGGATACCATAACAGCATAATTGCGGCTGCTGCTCATATACATGGCGAGCCAGTCAACATCTTCTCGGGCACCGTAAGTGCCTTCCCCCGAAGTGATGCTGTCCCCGATAAACTCAAGCCTGTAAGGTTTATCCGAAACAGGAAGGAAAGCCCCGTCGGATTGAAATCCCTTTATTAAAACGTGGCAGTAATCATCTTCTGACATGGCCTGTAAATCCCTTGTAAACCGCACGTTTTTAACAGCATCAGGACTCATGCCGCGAAACAGGCAGACAGACTGTACGCCGGGAAGCAGCATCTGGCGGCTCATAAAGGAGCCATTTAAGGAGGTCCATATCCAGGGTTCATGCACGTCGCAGTCCACATCAATATCAATCCAAAGCTCTGAACCGGTTACATTTACTTCAATACCGCTTCCGTTAAAAAATAAGGGCAGGGGATATTGCACCTCATCAGTACGTCCGTGAATTTTATAGTTTTTTAAATCCTTTAAGGAATACACTTTAAGGTCTTTATTCAGTATCATTTTATGGTCCTCCATTTTTCAGATGTCTTTTTAAGGCAGACAAATACAGTCTAATATAAGTGTATTTCCCTTTGGAATTTATTTCAATATTAAAATAGATTTTTTCTATTTTTAACTGGTTATGTTATAGGAAAAAAATGTCATGGAGGATATATTGGGAGTAGATTTGCTTGCAGGAGGACAACAGTATGACAGCTGTTAAATGGGTATATTCTTTTTTAAAAAAGTATAGAGGGAAAATGGCGGCGGGGCTTCTGATGACTACAGGGATTGCCCTGCTTACCATTGTCAGCCCCCTGATATCGGGAATTATCGTGGATGATATTATTGGGAAAGGACAAAGAGAGCTTCTTCCTGTTATGATTGCCTGTCTTTTAGGGGTAACTCTGATTAAGGGTATTCTTCGTTACTCCTCTCAGGTCATGTTTGAGGTTTGTTCCCAGGGCGTGCTTTACAGCATGAGAGATACCGTGTATAAAAAACTTCTTCAGGAAGACTTTAATTTTTATAACAAAAACAGGACAGGAGATTTGATGTCAAGGCAGACAGGTGATATGGATGCCATCCGTCATTTTATTGCCTATGTCATTTATGCAGTTTATGAAAACATACTGCTTTTATCTTTTGCGCTGGTCATGATATTTACAGTGAATGTAAAGCTGGCATTATGCATGCTTATGGTACTTCCTTTTACGGCCATTACCACTTATGGGCAATCCAGAAGGGTGCGCCCTGCTTTTGGAAAAATCAGACAGCAGTTTTCGGCCTTGAATACCTTTGTGCAGGAAAATATCAGCGGCAATCGTGTGGTTAAGGCATTTGCCAGGGAAGATTTTGAGATAGAAAAGTTTAATAAAGAAAATGATGCTTACAGAGAAGCTGAATTAAATGCATCAATGATATGGATGAAGTATGTACCTGTGTTTGAATTTTTGTCCAATATTCTTACAGTGGTGCTGATGCTGTATGGCGGTTACATGGTAATCGACGGAGAAATTACCATGGGCCAGATGGTAACAGTGAACGGTTATTTATGGATGCTTACGGTTCCTTTAAGAATGGCGGGCTGGTGGATTAATGACATTCACAGATTTACTGCTTCTGCGGAAAAAATATATAAAACTTACAGTGTGGATCCGGATATTAAAGAGCCCTGCCAGCCTGTGGTCAGGAAGCATTTTAATGGAGAAGTGGAATTCAGTCATGTTTCCTATCAGGCAGATGATGCGGATATTATTTCTGATATTAATTTCAAAGTTAAAGCAGGGCAGACCGTGGGTATTATTGGTTCTACCGGTTCGGGAAAATCTACAGTTATGAATCTTCTTTGCCGTTTTTATGATGTCAGTGAGGGCGAGGTGAAGGTAGACGGCATTAATGTAATGGATTTGGATTTGTATGATTTGCGCGATAATATCGGAATTGCCATGCAGGATGTATTTTTATTTTCCGATACTATAGAGGGAAATATTGCTTACGGACGCCCTGACTGCAGTTTTGAAGAAGTAAAGAAGGCAGCAAAAATGGCGGATGCCAATTTATTTATACAGAATATGCCGGAGGGTTATGACACTATTGTAGGAGAACGGGGCGTAGGGCTTTCAGGAGGTCAGAAACAGAGAATTTCCCTGGCAAGAGCGCTTTTGAAAGAACCGGCCATTTTGATTCTGGACGATACTACTTCTGCAGTGGATATGGAAACGGAGAGTTATATTCAGAATCAGCTTAAAAGGATAGAAAAGAACTGCACTATATTTATTATTGCCTATAGAATTTCCTCTATTAAAGATGCAGATTTTATTCTTGTTATGGATAAGGGACGAATTGTGGAATGCGGAACTCACAGTCAGCTGGTGGAGGCAGGCGGGTATTATGCTTCCGCATTTTATCATCAGTACGGAGATTTTCAAAAAGGAGGGGAAGGTTATGGCCAGAAATAAGTATGATGTGGATGAAATTCTGGAGGATAAGTTTGATGCAGGTCAGCTTAAGCGCCTTGCAGGATATTTAAAGCCTTATAAAAAGCAGATGGCGCTGGTACTGTTTTTAATGCTGACATCATCAGCTCTGGGCATGTTGATTCCCCGGTTTGTGATGGCTGTTATGGATGTGTGTATTCCTGCCGGGGATAAAAAAAGCATCTGGATGTATGCGGGGATTACCATGCTTATTGCCCTTTATACAAGCGTCAGCCTCAGGATTAAGATAAAGCTGATGACAAGAGTAGGGCAGGATATTGTACATGACCTGCGGTATGACATTTTTTATCATTTGCAGGAACTGCCCTTTTCTTACTATGATGAAAGGCCTCACGGTAAGATTCAGGTCAGGGTTGTAAATTATGTTAATAATCTTAGCGACCTGCTAAGCAATGGTATTATCAATACAGTAACGGATTTATGCAACCTGTTTTTTATTATTTTCTTTATGCTCAGCATCAATGTAAGACTGACATTAATCTGTCTTTGCGGCTTGCCGGTGCTGACTGCTGTTGTTATCGTTTTAAAAAAGAAGCAGAGAAGTGCCTGGCAGATTCAAAGTAATAAGCAGTCTAACTTAAATGCCTATATAGCGGAAAGCATTAATGGAATCCGTGTTACACAGGCCTTTGTAAGAGAAGAAGAAAACAGCGGAATTTTTAACAGGCTCAGCGACGGTTACAGGCAGGCATGGATGAGAGCGGTGAAATTCAATTTTGTTATGGGACCGTCCGTTGATATTATAAGTGCGGTTACTACTTCTTTCATCTATGTGCTGGGTATTTCGTGGATGGATAAAGCAGGCAGCGGTATTACGGTAGGTGTGCTTGTTGCTTTTACTGCTTATATCAGCAGATTCTGGCAGCCGATTAATACACTTGCATCCTTTTATAACTCTTTGCTGACGGCAATATCATATCTGGAGCGAATTTTTGAAACCATAGATGAACCGGTACGGGTAAAGGATAAGGAAGGTGTGAGGGATATACCCGTAATAGAGGGCAGAGTGGATTTTAAGGATGTGACCTTCAGCTATGAAGATGGGGTGGAAATATTGAAGAAAATCAGTTTTTCCGTTGAGAAAGGGCAGACAGTGGCAATTGTGGGGCCTACCGGTGCAGGAAAGACCACTATTGTGAATTTAATCAGCCGGTTTTATAATGTAGACAGCGGAGAAATCCTGATTGACGGTATAAATATTGAGAACGTCACTATTCATTCTCTCCGAAGACAAATGGGAGTTATGATGCAGGACAGCTTCATTTTTTCAGGAACAATAATGGATAATATTCGATATGGCAATAAAGCTGTCAGCGATGAAGAGGTAATTGCCGCGGCCAAAACAGTGTGTGCCCACGACTTTATTATGGAAATGGAAAACGGATACTATACTCAGGTAAATGAGAGGGGAAGCAGGCTTTCAGCAGGACAAAGGCAGCTGATTTCTTTTGCCAGAGCACTTCTGGCAGATCCCAGGATACTGATTCTTGATGAAGCTACTTCAAGCATTGATACGGAAACAGAAATTTTGCTGCAGCAGGGTCTTAACAGATTGCTTCAGGGAAGAACCTCTTTTATTATTGCTCACAGGCTGTCCACAATAAAAAACGCTGATTTTATTATGTATATTGATAGGGGAGGCATTCGTGAAAAGGGCTCCCACGAGGAACTGCTTAACAGGAAAGGGGATTATTATCAGCTGTATATGTCCCAGTATGATTTCCTGAAAACAGGGCAGCAGACATAATTATCAATGAGGATAGGATATTGGAAAATTTCAGGGTATGTAAACGCTGCCTTACAAGGGATATGGCAGACAGGGCGGCGTATTTTAAAAATATGTATGATTATATTGATAATCTGGATGAAACCATAAAAGCAAACCAGCCGCTTTATGAAAAGCGGCTGGCGGTCTGTAAAAATTGTGATTTACTTGCCGATGGCATGTGCAGAGCCTGCGGCTGCTTCGCAGAAATGCGGGCTGCATTAAAAAAGAACAGCTGTCCTTATGATAAGTGGTCATAAGCCCGGCAGGGTTAGGGTTAAACAGCTGCTTTTACGATGCTTATGGTTAAGGTGCCGTCCCCCGCAGTTGCATTAATAGCAATGGGATAGTCAAAATTATTCTGAAACTTCAGGTCTTTATAGCCCTCCACAATGGCAGCATCCAGTCCTCTGGGAACGTAATCCACAGGAAGGGGCTGCTACATAGCCGTTAGCTATGGTTCTGGTTCAATAATCATGCCGTTTATTATGGAAGCGGATAATTCAACATTAACTGCCCTGTCTTCTGCTCTATCATAAGCGGTGGCAAATCTTGAAAGAGTACCCTCCGGAAAAGCATCTCCTTTTTCAAAAACAGCTTTTCTGTTTTCCTGCTTTTGAGCATGAAAAAAGCGGGTGATGGGAATCGAACCCACGTATCCAGCTTGGAAGGCTGGTGTT
>CAZDPE010000055.1:0-15522 GCA_964507235.1 uncultured Lachnospiraceae bacterium | reverse complement strand
ATGACTTTGACTCATTGCACGCGGGAATAAAGCGGCCGTCCGGAAACAGGAGATTATATGAAAAACAAAATTGCCAGGCTTATCAATCGTATCCCCCTATGGATGCAGTTATCTTTTTTTATGCTCATTATTGTGACTACTACTGTCTTTACGCTGATATACCGCAATTTTACCTCCATCCGCAATCTCACAATTACTAATCAGTTTTCCCTTTCCACCAGTCTGCTGAACCTTGAAATTGAGAATCTGGATCACTATATAGCCGATTTGGCAAACTTTTGTATCCAGCCCTACTATGATTCCTATTTTACCCGGATGATTAACCAGAAAACTCCTGCAACATCAGAGCAGCTTGATTATGCAAAACAGCAGATGTTTTACTACTACTATACCCGAAACGATATCCAGGAATATGAATTATATCTGATCAATCAGGATATATCCATCGGACGCACGTCAAATCAGGAGCATATTAGTATCCAAAGCGCTCCTCAGTTTGATACTCAGGCAGCTGCTTCCCTGTGTTCCCTGGATTCCATGCATCAGGCAATTGTTTCCTGTCCGGAAACAAATTCCTTTTTCACCTACTATCATTCTCTGTTTCAGGTAAAGGGACAGGTACAGCAGGCTGTTGTCCGGCTGCAGGTTAATACCTCATACCTCAATCAGATAATGAATAATCATACCGGCAGCAACAATATTCTTGTTATTTTAAACAATAATGATGACTTCATTTTTTCCAGCGATACAACGCTTTTTTCAACGGGAGATGATATTTCTGAAATTTTAAGTACAGAAAGCACTTCAAAGAATGGTGCGAAGACCGTACGGATTAACGGAAACAGATATCTGCTGATAAGCGCAAGAAGCAGTAAAAGCGGAATGCAGCTTATTAACTTCATACCTCTTTCCTACATAGATTCAGAGATTGGCGATATTTGTTCTTATATGTTTATAAACGGTTTTCTCATATGGTTTATTACGGTATTGGCAATCTATTTATTTGTATATCTTCTGACGCTTCCGTTGAAATTACTGTCAGCAAGAATGCAGCAGGCAGGCTCCGGTGATTTTCATACCTTTCCGGAAATGCATGGGAGCAGTGAAATTGCGGAATTGTCCGGAAGCTTTAATTCCATGCTTTTTCATATAGAACAGCTGATTCAGCAAAACTATATTGCGGAAATCAGTGAGAAGAACGCCAGACTGACAGCCCTGGAGGCCCAGCTGAACCCCCACTTTCTGTATAATACCCTTCAGGCCATATCCACTGAGGCGCTTATCAATGACCAGCCCAAAATTCACCAGATGATAACCAATCTGGCTTCAAACCTCCGGTACACCATCAAGGCCGGAGATTTGGTTCCGCTGAAAGCGGAACTGCAGTATCTTTCAGATTATGTGTACTTACAGCAAATGAGAATGGGCAGCTCATTGCTTTTTGATATTACATCCGAGCCCGCCCTTGAAAATTACCTGATACCAAAAATCAGCCTGCAGGCCCTGGTTGAAAATTCCATTATCCATGGGAAAAGTTCCAATAGAGAAACGATTCAGATTACCGTCAGCATTAAAAAGCTTTCGGACAACAGACTGCAAATAAGTGTTTTAGACAACGGATGCGGTATTTCCAAGCTGCAGCAGGATAAGCTCCGCAATGATTTCCATATGGCAATGACCGCTGAAAATCCGGGAGGAATCGGTCTTGCGAACTTATATGTAAGGCTTCACCTTTTGTATAATGCTCCGTCAGATTTACAAATATATTCCGAAGAAGATAAATATACAAATATTGTACTCACACTTCCATGTGTAGATGAAGGAGGCTCTGCCCAATGTATAAATCACTGATTATCGATGATGAAAAACCGGTACAGATTGCCATCAGCAAGCTGGGAAAATGGCATCACTATAATATAAAAATGCCTGAAATTGCAAATAACGGCGCTCAGGGACTGAAAATCATGCGCGAAATCCATCCCTCTGTCGTATTTGTAGATATGAATATGCCCGTCATGGACGGATGCAGTTTCTTAAACATCGCTTCCAGGGAATTCCCTGATTGCAAGTTCATTGTTGTAAGCGGATATGACAGCTTTTCCTATGCCCATCAGGCACTGCGCTGCGGCGCAATCGATTATCTTCTTAAGCCCATAGAAGAAAAATCCCTGAACGCTGCCATTGAAAAGGCTCTTTCCCGGATTAATCCGGAAGGAACCTTAGTCGATACAAATATCTTAAAAACCCTTTCTCCCAATGAGGTTATTCAAGCCATCCGGGAATATATCGAAAGTAACTATTGCCAGAATTTCAAAGTATCCGTTTTTGAAGAAAAGTATCATTTTTCTTCCGCCTACCTGACCAAGCTTTTTCGTTCAACCTATGGTTATTCCATTTATGAATACGTTTTAAAGCTCCGCATGGAACGCGCCAGGGAACTGCTGGAAAATCCCGACATTAAAATACTTGATATTTCGGAACGGCTTGGCTATACGGATAATCATTATTTCAGCAAGGCCTTCAAAAACTATTACAATATTTCTCCCAGCCAGTACCGGAATGAACATTTGAAGAATAAGCAGCCGTAAGAAGCTCTTATCTGTCATGATTAGAACGCGCCAAAAGCAGGAACATAGGGAAAATCTCCAGCCTTCCCGTCAGCATGACCACAGACAAAAGCACCAGTGCCCAATCAGAATAAACGCTGAAATTATTCATGGGCCCTACTGATGCAAGCCCCGGCCCGATATTATTAAAGCAGGACAGCACGGCGGTCAGATTCGTAGTCAAATCCAATCCGTCCAGGGACAGAATCCATGTGAATACGCAGATTAAAATCATATAGGCGGCCGCATAAACCTTGGTGGAATTGAGCGTCTGCTTATCTACCGGCATATCATCCAGCCTTACTGTAATTACTGCCTTGGGCGTAATGATTCTCCTGATTTCCGCAAAAAAGGATTTTACCAGAATAATGACACGCGATACCTTAAAGCCGCCTCCCGTAGAGCCTGCACAGGCGCCGATAATCATAAGCAGCACTATCGTATGTTTGGAAAGCTCCGGCCAGAAATTATAATCAACTGTCGCAAATCCTGAAGTGGTTATAATACTCGATACCTGAAAAAAAGCATCCCGCACCGCTCTTCCTGCGTTTGCTGCCTGACTCAATGTATTGAGGGAAATAATTGCTGTTGCGAGCGCCACAATTCCAAGATACACCTTCACTTCCTCAGATTTCAGCGCATCCTTAACCTTACCCAGCAGTATCAGATGATAGATATTGAAATTGATGCCGAAAAGCAGCATAAATATGCCCAGAATAATTTCTATATAGGCGCTGTTATACCCCGCAATTCCCGCTGAACTGACAGCAAAACCGCCGGTGCCGGCGGTTCCGAAGGCAATGCAGAAGCTGTCAAATAAGGGCATTTTCCCAAGCAGCAGCAAAACTAAAAGAACCAGTGTCATTACGGTATAAATACCGTACAAAATCATGGAAGTGGTACGCATTCTGGGCACCAGCTTTCCTGCCGTGGGGCCGGGCACCTCCGCGCGCACAAGATGCATGGAATTATCATTGTCCATGGGCATAACCATAAGTACGAAAACCAGAACCCCCATGCCGCCAATCCAATGGGTAAAGCTTCTCCAGAAAATAATGCCGTGCCCCAGCCTTTCAGGCTCAGCAAGCACAGAAGCCCCGGTTGTGGTAAAGCCGGATACGATTTCAAACAGGGCGCTCCAATAAGAGCGGAATCCGCCTGAAATATATAAGGGAACGGCACCCACCAGGGAAATGATAATCCATGCTGACGCCACAATAAAATACCCGTCCCGGCTGCTCATTCTTCTGTCCGATTGTTTTACCCTGGAAAAAAGAAGGCCAATAATCACGGCCGGAATAATGGTAAACAAAAAAGCAGGCGCATCTCCGTCCCCATATCCAAGCGCTATCAAAAATGCCGGTACCATCAGAACCGCTTCAATCAAAATAATTTTACCGATAAAACTGATAATTTTACGTTTATTCATATCCTTATGTCTTTCCGATATTTAAGTCTGATACTCACTTTTTTAAGAAGCAAATATATCTTCCAGGCGCGCAATCTGCCTGTTTATGGATGCAATGAGTACAGAATCCCCTGCCTTAATTACATCATCGCCTCTTGGAATAATTGTCTTGAAATCCCGGATAATGCAGCCAATCAGCATACTTCTCTTCATTCTTAAATCTTTAAGAGGAATATCAAGATTCCGGTCATTTTCATCCACTTTAAACTCTATAAATTCTATTTTCCCATCCATCAGGCGATACAGTGATTCCACCGCATCATTATCCTCCGCATTGAGGAGGGAACGGCTGTACCCTAAAATACGGTCTGCCGCAACATCTTCTCTGGAAATGGTACAGATTTTACTGTCAGAGGGCAGCACCTTTAATCTGGACTTTGCATTGATTCCGGAAATCACCTTACCGATTCCCTGGGATTCCCCATACATAGCCGCAATCAGATTATATTCGTCATTATCGGTAAGGGCAATAAATGCATCCGTATTCTGAATATCAGACTGCGACATGGAATCAAAATAAGCAAGGGCGTCATCACAGATTACGTTGATTTTAGATATTGCCTCGGAAATTTCCGTGGCGTATTCCTTGTTCTTCTCTATTAAGGTAACACTGGAGCCTTCGTGCAAAAGCGCCTCTGCAAGATAATAGGAAATTCTTCCCCCTCCTGCTATCATAACCGACCTAAGCGGCTTTACCGGCAGCTTAAGCTTTTTAAACGCCTTTCTGAATTCTCCGGCGCCCCCTGTCATATATAAAACATCACCTTTACAGATTACGGTATCCCCTTTCGGTACGAATACTTCTCCCTGTCTTACCACCGCACAAATCAGAAGATTGATTCCCATGCTCTGGGTAATTTCTATCAGGGATTTCTCATTCAGGGGGCTGTCCTCCCTTACGTTCATTTCCACAAGCTCTGCGCGTCCCTTGGCAAAAACTTCCACTCTCGTTGCCAGGGGAAACCGCAGAAGCCTTCCGATTTCCATGGCCGTTGCCAGCTCCGGATTAATAATCATGGAAAGTCCCAGTTTATCTCTGTAAAAACGGTTCTGCCTTGCATAATCCACATCCCGGATACGCGCAATCGTGTGCTTTGCTCCCAGCATATGGGCTGTCAGACAGCTTAAAATATTCATTTCATCGGTATCTGTCACTGCAATAAAAATATCCGCTTTATCTGTACCCAAATCCTGTAAGGTAGCATAAGAAGCGCCGTTTCCCTCAAAACAGATAATGTCCATGGAGTTTCCAAGGCTTCCTACCACATCAGGATTTTTATCAATCAAGGTCAGTTCATAACCATCCTTTGAAAGCTGCCCTGCAAGGGCTCTTCCTATCTCGCCCCCGCCTACAATAAATATTTTCATTTCATTTCTGTGTTTCACATCAGATACCCGCTTTCCTATGTCGCTTTCTAATCCCTTATCTTTTATCTGTATTTACTGTCTTACCTTAATGTGCACTTCTCTCAGCTGCTGTTCTGTCACCTCATTAGGCGCACCGCACATCAAATCCTGCGCTGTACCGCTCATAGGGAAAGCAATGATTTCCCTGATGTTTTCTTCATTCCGAAGCAGCATAATCATTCTGTCCACGCCGGGAGCCATTCCTGCATGCGGAGGCGCTCCAAACTGAAATGCATTGTAAAGGGCTCCGAACTTCTGCTTCAGCACTTCTTCATCATATCCCGCAATTTCAAAAGCCTTGACCATAATATCAAGATTGTGATTACGGACTGCACCGGAAGACAGCTCTACGCCGTTGCATACAATGTCATACTGGTATGCCAGTATTTCAAGAGGGTTTTTGTTAAGCAGCGCATCCAGCCCGCCCTGAGGCATGGAGAAGGGATTGTGTGTAAATCCAACCTTTCTGGTTTCCTCATCCAGTTCAAACATGGGGAAATCATTGACAAAGCAGAAACGGTATGCATTCTTCTCGCAGATATCAAGACGGTTTCCAAGCTCCGTACGAATCTGTCCTGCATAGCTTGCCGCTCTTTCTTCCTTATCAGCGATAAAGAAAATAGTATCCTCAGCTTCCAGTCCTGCCAGCTGCATCATTTCTGCCTTAAGTTCGTCAGGAATAAATTTATCAATGGGGCCCTTGTAGGATAAATCCTCCTGAACCTCCAGATATCCCAGACCGCCCATGCCGATTCCTGTTGCAAATTTCAGCATCTTTTCATGGAAGCCCTTGGACTGGTGCCCGTGAATCTTAATCGCCCTTACCGTTTTATTCTGGAAGGGTTTAAACGTACATTTATTAAAGAACTCTGATAAATCAATAATTCTCAAAGGATTGCGGAGGTCCGGTTTATCGGTGCCGAACTCAAGCATAGCCTGCTTGTAGCTGATAACAGGATAGGGTGCCTGTGTCACTTTATATCCTTCAGGCGCAAATTTTTCAAATGCAGCGGTAAGAACCTCTTCGCCTACACGGAATACATCTTCCTGAGTTGCGAAACTCATCTCAAAATCCAGCTGGTAAAATTCACCGGGAGAACGGTCTGCACGGGCATCCTCATCACGGAAGCAGGGTGCAATCTGGAAATATTTATCAATGCCCGATACCATCAAAAGCTGCTTATACTGCTGGGGAGCCTGGGGCAGCGCATAGAATTTTCCTTTATAATGTCTGGAGGGTACGATATAATCTCTTGCACCTTCCGGTGAGGAAGCGCAGAGAATCGGCGTCTGAACTTCCATAAACCCCATTTCCGTCATCTTTTCACGCAGAAATTTAATTACGTCAGACCGGAAAATCATATTGTCCAAGACCTTTCTGTTCCTCAAATCCAAATACCGGTATTTCAGACGAATGTCTTCACGAATTTCCTTGGAGGTTGTAATTTCAAAAGGAAGAGGTCTGTAAACCTTACCCAGAATTTCTATGGAATGAGCTTCAAGCTCAATAGTTCCCGTAGGAATCTTGGGATTATAGGTTTCTTCATCACGTTTTTCAATTTCTCCCGTGATTGTAACGCAGTCTTCCTTACTGATACCCTTTAATAAATCCGTGTTTCTCATAACAATCTGAAGTACGCCATACATATCTCTTAAGTCAATGAAAGAAACGCCGCCATGATCACGGATATTTTCCACCCATCCTGCAACCTTTAATATCTTTCCGATATCTCCCTCGGAAACCTGATTCAAAGTACGTTCACGGTACAATGTTGATAATTCCATTTTTCTTCTTCCTTTCCTTTTCATACTGTTTTTCGCTGTGCACAGATATTGGCACATAAGGCTTCCTTATATAACAGAAACGTCCTGAATTGACGTTTCATCAATTCAGGACGAATATCTATCCGCGGTACCACCTGATTTACTGCTTCAGCAGTCACTTTAATACCGGATTACGCCCGGCTCACGGCGCACCTACTGGGAAAGCAAAATACCTTCTGTTCAGCTTGCAGCTCGAAAGTGTTATTCACGCAGATTCCGCTGCCGGACTCCCACCTCCGCCGGCTCTCTGTGAGTGAGCTTCTGCACTACTTCTCTTTGTCATCGCTTTTTAACATGTTTATCATAAAGTAGAATATCCGGTTTGTCAATTTAAAAACAAAAAGAAAGCTGAATTTTTTGCTTTTCATATCAGCCCGTTGAAATCCCATACCCGGTATTGGGTTTTATTCCCGCATAAGCGGCGTCCGCCGCAAAAATCAGAAGAGCTATGATGCAGACTGCAGCACGAAGCTTCCATGGAATTCTTTTTATCATTTTCTCATAGAAGGGAATAAAAAGGCAGATAAGCAAAGTTCCGCCCAGTCCGAAGGAAACGGCTCCAAGAAGGCAGATTCTTCCGTTTACATTCAGAAAATGACCGCTGTAATCCCACCATCTGATACCCCATCGCATTTCCAGAAACCAGCTGGCAGCATATTCAAGAAGGGAACAGACAGCCAACGAAATTCCAAAAACCAACAACGGTCTTTTTCTGAACCGGTTTAAGAGGAAATACAGAAGCAGGCCGCCTACTCCGTAAATGGGCAGATACGGCCCCTTATACACGCCTCTGTTTACAAAGGTATGCGTTGTAAAAAAATACAATATGACCTCCCAAACCCAGCCCGCCAGGGCCAGCAGGAAAAACAGAATGCAGTAAAAATCAAAGCTGTGTAAATTCTTTTTCATATTACCAGAATATCCACAGCTCTTTTTTTTCATACATTGCGTACCTTTTGAAAACTTAATCATATTATAATAGAAACAGAAACGGAAATGGCCCATATATGAACCGGCAATGTAAATTAAGCATCGTTACCAGGGATTATCTGACGGAATTTTACTGTATTTTAGACGACATGATACATGGCATGAAAAGTGCGCAGCTTTCAGACAGTATTTCCCTCAATTTTATAGCCCAAATGATTCCTCATCATCAGGCTGCCATCCGCATGTCGCAGAATCTTTTAAAATACACTACCTATATTCCTTTACAGGATATTGCTCTTGGGATTATATCTGAACAGACAAAAAGCATTGAGGATATGCGGAAAGCGGAATGTGCCTGCAAAAGGCCGGCAAATTCTGAACAGGATTTACGCCTGTATCAAAGAAGAACGGATTTGATTATGGAAGATATGTTTGCAAGGATGAAAAGAGCCTGCTCTGACAACAATATCAACGGAAATTTCATGCGGGAAATGATTCCCCATCACCAGGGTGCTGTGGAAATGTCTGAGAATACTCTGCAGTATGATATCTGCCCTGAGCTTGTACCGATTCTTGAAGCAATTATTACATCGCAAAAGCGGGGCATAAGACAAATGCAGCAGCTTTTGCGATGTATTTCGGCTTAACCCTTTAAGCCTCTGGATTGTCTGTCCATATCTTCCACAACAATATCATAGATTTCTCCAATGGAAGCACAGTATTCAAGCACCTTCCAGGGTTCATTGGTATGAAAATGGATTTTAATCAGCTCCTCATCGCCTACCGCTAAAAGGCAGTCTCCTTTAAAATGCCCGGTAAAATAATCACTGATTTCATCCTCATCCAGATTTTCGCCCTCAATTAATAATTGTGTATCATATTTGAATTCAAGCATGGTTACTTTCTCCTTTGATAAAAAATATTTGACAACTTCCTTCTCTCTGATTATAATGGCAATTAATTAAATTAACAAGTGATTGATTAAGAAAAGCGATGATAAGAAGAAGTAGCATAGAGTGAAGCATACAGAAAGCTGCCGGTTGATGAGAGGCGCATGGGAAGCTTTATGTGAATACATCTTTGAGCTTCGCACCAAATGACTCCAGGGTCTAGTAGGCTGCGACGGTTCCTGCATCCGTTAACGTGCTAGAGTATAATCCTCGTATTTTAAAGAGGCCGTACTCGAAGAGGTAAGCAGTGTGAGCTGCTTATAAACATTAGGTGGTATCACGGGATATGACTCCCGTCCTTTTGAAGGACGGGAGTTTTTTGCGTGAATAATGAGCCTCGCCGCTCCCTCCATTATCAGCTTGCCTTAATCTTCACTCCATAAAAAATCCAGGGAGGAATTATCATGACAAGCAAAAAAACAGACACAAATCAGGAAGTTAACTGCCTTGCAGAAGTAAACAGGCAGATGCGCATCATTTTAAAAGGAGCGGAACAGGTAATCAACGAAGAAGAACTTCGTTCTAAGCTGACCACTTACGTCCTTACAGGCAAATCCAAAACCCGGAGGGCTCTTTCCGATAAAGAGGTGCTCATAAATGCACAGACCTACACAGAACAGATTTTCCGCATTCCGGATGCCGATAAAACAGAAATCCGCTACAACGGAGAATGGCTGGAGCTTCTTTCTCTGGAGGATATCTTAAAGCTGGCCTCCACTATTACCGTGGCAAGAATGCTGGAACGGGATGATTTCCACAATCGTTATGCAAATAATCTTCCTATCGGCCTGCACGAATTTTTTTATCCGCTGATGCAGGCTTATGATTCCGTTGCCGTGAAAGCCAATATTGAACTGGGCGGCATACAAAAAAACAGCAGAAAGGTAACCGGGCTTGACGCACCCATTCACAATAAGGATGTGCTCAGAATCGGAAAAAAGAAATTTGTACAGCTTGAACTGGTATGATAAAGTAATGGTAAAATAAAAACTGATAAAAGGAGCATTTCGATATGATTCAGACTATTAAGGAGCTTTTTGACAGAAAATCCGTAAGAGTTTACACAGAGGAACCGATTACCCCGGAAGAAAAAAGGCTTATTTTGGAATCGGCCCTGCAGGCACCCACTGCAGGAAATATGGCACTTTACTCCATAATCGATATTCAGGAACAGTCCTTAAAAGACCGGCTGTCAGTTCTGTGTGATAATCAGCCCTTTATTGCCAGGGCTCCTCTTGTGCTGGTTTTCCTTGCCGATTATCAAAAATGGTACGATATATTTGCCGCCTGTGCAGGCGGCGCTCCAAAGCTGGAAGAAGCCGATTTATTTTTAGCCATGGAGGACTGCCTGATTGCCGCCCAAAACTCGGTAGTTGCCGCCCAGTCCATGGGTATCGGTTCCTGCTATATCGGCGATATTCTGGAAAACTTTGAAGAGCTTCAAAAGCTTTTACAGCTTCCGAAATATGCCGTTCCCTGCGCCATGCTGGTATTGGGAAGACCCACACAGCAGCAGCTTCAAAGACAAAAACCCAGGCGTTTTGCGCTTGATGATGTTGTCCATATAAACAGCTATCATCAAAAGTCTTTGGAAGAAACAAAAACCATGTTTCAAAAGCAAAGTGGGAAATCCGGGGAAGATCTGGCATCCTATATCACCGCTTTTGCAAAAAGAAAATTTTATGCGGATTTCAGGTCTGAAATGAACCGCTCCGTAAAAGCCATTTTAAAACACTGGGCAGACTGAAAAAACAGTCTGCCCGGCTTGCTATTGATATCTGTAAAAAATATGTCCCTGTTATTTCGCTGCATAAGGGCTGTCAAATTCCCTTTCCGCTTTTTCCACGGCATCTTTAAGCGTCATACCGGCAAAGTATTGAGCATTCAGATACCTTCCCGACTTTTTGTCATCAACAAAGGCGCCTACCGCAATGCCCGGAATTGCGCTTTCAGGTGCATTGGGAGCATATTCTCCGCCCAGGTCCGTCCTGCACCAGCCGGGATCTGTAAGATTAATCATCACATTAGTTCCCTCATATTTGGAAGCGAGATCAATAGTAACCTTGTCAAGCGCTGCCTTGCTTGCTGAATAGCCTGCCTGTTCCGGCTCAAGCGCAATCCCGCTTGTTGTATTAACAATTCTTCCGAATCCTCTTTCCGCCATCTTGGGAACAAAGTGATAGCAAATCATCATAGGGGCGATGGTATTAATCCTGAAGCTTGTTTCATAATCAGAAACCGGAGTTTCAAGGTATTCCGTCCTGTATGCAACCTGGACTCCCGCATTATTCAAAACGATATCAACAGGCTTGCCCTTTTCATCAATAAACCGGAGCATTTCTTCCACTGCAGCCAAATCGGAAAGTTCAGCCGCCGCAATATAAGCTTCCACTCCATAAGACAGCACTTCCTTTAAAACCTTCTGGCAATGCTCCTCTCTGCGGCTATGCAGTACCAGATTACATCCCTGCTGTGCCATAAACAATGCGGTAAGATAACCGATACCTCTGCTGGCGCCTGTAATGAGCGCCCATTTTCCCTTCACATCAACCATACGAAAACCTCCTTATTATTCGGCCCTTGCCGCTATACGATATATTTCTGCCACATCCTCAGAGGAAAGTGCAACGAAACCTCCCGTTCTTCCGTCACCAAGACCGAATTTCTCAACAAGGAGCGGAATATCCTCTTCTTTTGCCCCAATACCCTCAAAATTAGAAGGCATACCGATTTCCTTCAGGAACTTCCTAAAACAGCCTATGCCCTTCCTGGCAGTTTCCTCAGGATTTTCAAAGTTCATCTCGCAGCCCCATACCCGGACCGCCATCTGCGCAAACCGCATAACATTGTGTTTATAAACAAACTCCATCCATGTCGGCATAATAACTGCAAGTCCTGCACCATGAGCGCAGTCATAAAGAGCCGAAAGCTCATGCTCAATACCATGGCTGTTCCAGTCCTGACTCCTTCCCACACCTACGATATCATTATGTGCAACAGTACCCGCCCACATAATATTTGCTCTCGCATCATAGTTACCGGGTTCTTTAATCGCCCTCGGCGTTTCCTTTATCATAGTCAGCAGAACTGCCTCACACAGCCTGTCCGTAATCTCAACTTCCTTTGTATTCGTGAAGTATCTTTCAAAAACATGAGCCATAATATCCGTTGCACCGCAGGCTGTCTGGTAAGCCGGAAGTGTCTTTGTAAGCTCAGGATTTAAGATGGAGAAACGGGGTCTTAAAAGGTCTGAGCCTGTATCCCTTTTCAACATTCCGTCTTCCCTGGTAACTACAGACGCGCCTGAGCCTTCACTGCCGGCTGCCGCAATGGTAAGAATGGTTCCAATAGGAAGCGCCCTTTCCACTTGCTTTCCGGTACCGTAAAAATCCCAGAAATCACCGTCATATGGCACCCCCAAAGCAATGGCCTTGGAGGAATCAATGCAGGAACCGCCTCCTACGGAAAGAATAAAATCAACTCCCTCTTTTCTGCAAAGCCGGATTCCTTCATATATAAGAGTATCCCGGGGATTAGGTTTTACTCCTCCAAGCATTACATAGGGAATTCCGCTTTCCTTAAGAGAGTTCTCCACCCTTTCAATCAACCCCGACTTTACGGCAGATCCGGAACCATAATGAATCAGAACCCTGCTTCCGCCGTATTTCTTAACATATTTTCCGCAATCCTTTTCTGTCCCCTTCCCGAAAACAAATTCCGTGGGACTGTAAAAATTAAAATTGTTCATAGCACCACACCTTTCTTCAAGCCTGTCCTATTCCAGTTCAAATGCCTGCCTGATACTATCATAATGCAGGAAAATCCCCTGCTTTGCAAGTTCTTTTATTTCTTCATGTGCTGCCAGCTTAAAACCGGCCGCTTCTTTCTCCTGCAGCTTTATATCCTCTTCTGAAAAATCCATGACAAAACGATACACATCCACAAAATAATTGTCCCCCTCACCGGGATTTTCCCTGTGATAAGTAAAAAGATAACCGCCTGCTGCTTCCGATACATCAATTCCGGTTTCTTCCCGAATTTCCCTTTTAACTGCATCAAAAGAATCCTCTCCGGCCTTTGCTGCACCTCCTGAAACTTCCCACCATCCGGGTGCCCATGCCTTTGTCATCACTCTCTGCGTAATGAGAAATCTTCCGTCAGGCCTTGCTATCACCCCCAAAACGGTCAAATGATATTCACCATCCTTAAGACGCCAGTCGTTGCGCTTCATGGTTCGCCCTGTTCTTTGCTTATTCCTGTCATAAATATCCCAAAATTCCATGTTTGTACTTGTCCCTCCGTTTCCCTAAAAAATATCATATAAGCTTAGCTGTCCGTCTATATAGGATTCCTGCTTTACATCCTTTATTTTATCTTCTTTTTTGAATCCTCCTATTAAAAACGGAGAAGCGGGGTCATGCAGCTTTCTGTTCCGCATTACCGTTTCACTGTCATAATTGGCATAACAGTAAATACAGCCATGTCCGCAGGTGTTATACATACCAATGTCATTCCCAAGAAGACAGCTGCACATTTCCCTGGCAGGCTTTTTGCTTTTGGGAACGGCAAGCGAGCAGCCCGCAGCTCTCTCGATTACCTCTTTTGTCATACAGCCGGATGTATCCACACCGTATTTTTCAAGCAATGCGCCTTCACAGCAGGAACGGATTAAAATGCCGTATTTCTTTCCTGTTTTTACAAATTCCATGCCGATAATTTCCTGTTCTTCTTTCCGCACCTTCCGTACACCCGGGAAATTACGTTTCGTCTTTTCATATAAATCAATAAAACTGATGACACAATTGTCCACATAGCCCTGAAGATTTTCCGCCATCCTCTCAAAACTTTCCAAATGAAAGTCAAGAGAATACTTTTCCGTTATAAATATGGGGTCATACCGCCAGCTGACAGCTTTTATCCCGGCAATATCCGACAGCCTTTTAAATGAATCCATTATTACGGTCTTTTCCGGCACTCCCGGCTCGATTTCCTTTCCATAAGGAGTAACAGTAACATACCACAACTGTCTGAAATTCCTCAACTCCTCCAGTCTTTTTATCATAGGCTCCGGATCCTTGGTACAAAAGCAGATTACATCCACCACTTCAGGCGTCAGCCTGTATCTGCTGACCTGCTCCGGATAATAAGGATTTCTTACAAGAACGCAGCCTTCCTTTATACGGTTATAAAACCATTCGCTATAATAAGCAGGTATGTCCGTCCTGCTGCCAGTATTGAGAATCATTTTTGTCCTTTCCTGATAAACGGCTCCTTAATCTCCGCATTCAACAGCTCTCCATATGCTTTCACCTTACGGAAGGTATTTCCCATCATCTCATGTTCTCTGTAGGTACGAAGCTTATCCATATCAAAATCCGCATAATAAAGTCCTTCTTCTTTCTCTCCTGCCATAAACAGAGTATTATCAATACAATTGCCTTCCTTATCCCAGCAGATGGGTGAAAAGCCGCAGGAGCATCCGGCATTTTTGCCGCCCGGATTGGCCATTACAACACCCATCATATTTTCATAGGCGCGTGTGGAAAGCGCCTGTAAACGGGGCTTCATGGAACCGCAGTCATTGGGAACCAATATAATTTCAGCGCCCTTCAGCATTAAAATACGGGCACTTTCGGGGTATTCCCTGTCATAACAAATCATAACGCCAAGCTTTATTCCATGAAAATCACAGACTTTAAATTCATCTCCGCTCTCCAGCAGGGCTTCATCCGCGAAATCGCAGGTATGCACCTTGGAATATTTCATGATTATCTGACCCTCTTTATTCATAACAAATGCAGAGTTTTCCGGCTTTTTAATTCCCCTGGTAAAAGCTGTTGCCACCACGCCTATTTTCAGTTCTTTTGCCGCCTGACCTATCTCCTTCAGACAGAGGGCGCTTTCATCTATCAGCTGATGCTCCTCAACCGGTAAATTATATCCCGTAATAAAGCACTCCGGTAAAAGAAGGATGTCCGCTGCATTGCAAGCCGCCTCTTTCATCGCTTCAATAATTGTTTTTGTATTTTTTTCTATTTCATGTGCCTCGGATTTCAGCTGCAAAACTGCAATTTTGAAATTCATAATTATTTATTCTCCTCCGGTCCTTTCCCTTTTGAATTTTGCGGTTCAATCAGTTATCCAGACTTCCCTCATTCAACAGGAAATCATAAACACTCATAACCAGTACTCCATCGTCATTGTAATACGGTGCAGGTGCATCTTTCGTGATGATAATCTTCTTGAAGAAATCGCCAGTCAGCATCAGAGAACGCTGCTCCTGTTCCATCTTTGCCTGATCCGGAATCGCATAGGCCGACTGGATATAGTAACGTTT
>CAZDPE010000054.1:0-15862 GCA_964507235.1 uncultured Lachnospiraceae bacterium | reverse complement strand
TTTGGAGTGGAAATGTACATTCCGCCAACTTATGAATGGTATGGCTGAACTGTTATTTATTATCATAGCATAGAAGGTATTTTCTTGCAATATGTCTTTGAATCTAGTATACTGGCAGTAACGGCGGCATGGAGCATGAAAAGGAGGTCTTTCATTATGGCAGTGGAATTTGCAGAAAGAAAAAGATGGCTGTTTTTCGGCTTTCCTTTTACTTTTACCAAATATATTGTAAAAGAAAATACAATTACAATAGACAGCGGTCTTTTTAAAAAAATTGAAAACGACTGTTATATGTATAAGGTACAGGATGTGGAACTGGTTTCTTCTTTGACGGAAAGAATTTTTGGTTTGGGAACTGTTATCTGTTATACAGGGGATACAACACATCCCAAATTGGAACTGATACATATTAAAAATGCCAGAGCGGTAAAGGATTTTATTCTGGAAGCATCGGAGGAAGCGAGGATGAAGCGGCGTACCATCAGTACACTGGACATCGGCGCAGGTGAAATTGATGATATAGACGGGGATGGCATTTAATGGGTAGCGGTTGTTATGCTGTGCAGAGGGCTTTATGTAAGGCGGCGGTATGAAAGAAACATCATACCGCTTTGCTTTTGTCCGGGGAAAGCAGACGCTCAAACAGAAGGCCGGCCAAAAACCAGTTTGGAAAATAGTCCAGGCGCACAACCTTTTTTATATTCCAGCGGCTTCGTCCGTAGTTCCAGGGACAAAGCTGTTTTAAGGAAAGAAAGCGTCCTGTCAGGTACTCTCCGGTAAAAATACAGGCAGCATAGATGCTTCCTCTTATAAAAGAGGGAAATATTTTTACCAGACGAAACAGCGGAGTGAGAAAACAGGCGCTCCCATATATGGGAAACATCCAAAGCGAGGTCTGTCCTTTTAAGGTAAATTCTCTTCTCCTGAGGGAAAGAAGGGAAGTATATATAATTTCCATACACCAGCCTGTGAAGCCGCATTTAAAAAAGTTTTTCGTTAAATTTTTCATCATAAAATCAGTATTGGCATTAGAAGGGAAAATATACTCATGGAAGAAAAAAAAGAAGAAAATTCAGAAAAAGTGATGTCTTATCAGGAAACCCTTGATTATATTGACAGCCTGCAGTCCTATGGAATTGTTCCGGGACTTGAAAATATCAGAAATCTTTGTGAAAAGCTGGGTAATCCCCAGGAGGATTTAAAATTTATACATATTGCGGGAACTAACGGAAAAGGCTCGGTGCTCTGTTTTGTATCTACAATTTTAAAGGAGGCAGGATACCGTGTAGGAAGGTATGTGTCGCCCACTCTTCTTGATTACCGGGAGAGAATTCAGGCAGGGGGCAGAATGATTTCCAAAAGGGATTTGTGTGCCGGAATGAGCCGGATAAAAGAGGCCTGCGGAGAATTGGTAAAAGAAGGTAAAAGTCATCCTACGCCATTTGAAGCGGAAACAGCAATGGCCTTTCTTTATTTTAAGCAGAAGAAGTGTGATATCGTGGTTTTGGAAACCGGTATGGGCGGAGAAATGGATGCTACGAATATCATTAAAAATACAATAGCAGCTGTTTTTACATCCATTAGCCTGGATCATATGAAGTTTCTTGGAAATACGCTGACGGAGATTGCAGAAGCAAAGGCAGGAATTGTGAAAGACGGCTGTAAAGCTGTGACGGTAAGCCAGTATCCGGAGGCAGCCAAAGTGCTTCAGGACAAGTGCCTGAAAATGCAGATTCCGCTCATAACGGCGGAACCGGAAAAGGCCGTGCGGATAAAAAGTACGCTGGAAAAGCAGAGATTTTCTTATAAAGAATATAAGGATCTGCTGATTACCCTTGCCGGACGTTATCAAATCGACAATGCCGTTCTTTCCCTTGAGGTTATCAGGCTGCTTTGTGAAAATGGTTATCCCGTTTCTGAAAAGGCAGTGCGGAAAGGCCTGGAGAATGCAAAGTGGCCGGGAAGATTCCAGCTCCTTCACAAAAAGCCCGTGTTTATTGCAGACGGGGCACATAACAGGGACGGTGCAAAAAGGCTTGCGGATTCCATTCGTTTTTATTTTACAAACAAACGAATAATATATATAATGGGAGTGTTAAGGGATAAGGAGCAGGAGGAAATTATTAAAGCCACCTGCCCTTATGCGGAACAGATTTTAACTGTATCCACAGAAGGGAAAAGGGGGTTTTCTGCCTATGAACTGGCATGTGAGATCAGACAGTTTCATAATAGCGTAACGGCTCTTGACAGTGTGGAGGAAGCGGTAGAACTGAGCTTTATGCTGGCGGACAGGGATTCTGTTATCATTGCCTTTGGTTCATTGTCCTATCTTGGAAAGCTGATAAAAACAGTTGAAAACAGGGATAAGGCCCCGAAAGCTCAGGTGTGAGTATTAATGAAGGTGGTTTATGCATGATTGATAAGGATAAAATAAAAGAAGCAGTTAGGCTTTTGCTGCAGGGAATCGGTGAAGATGTCGGCCGGGAAGGACTTAAGGATACGCCGGACCGTGTAGCGAGGATGTATGAAGAAATTTATGGCGGCTTGGAGGAAGATGCAGGCGTGCATTTATCCAAAACCTTTGCCGCAGAAAATAATGAGATGGTGATTGAAAAGGATGTTGTTTTTTACTCTACCTGTGAGCATCATTTAATGCCCTTTTACGGAAAAGTGCATATTGCCTATATTCCTGACGGCAGGGTAGTGGGATTAAGTAAGCTGGCAAGGACTGTGGAGGTATATGCCAGAAGACCTCAGATTCAGGAAAAAATGACGACGGAAATTGCGGATGCCATTATGGAGCATCTGAAGCCTAAAGGCGCGGCAGTTATGGTGCAGGCAGAGCACATGTGTATGACTATGAGAGGGGTAAAAAAGCCCGGAAGTCAGACGGTTACCATGGTAACAAGAGGTGTATTTGCTGAGAATCCGGAGCTGAAAGATACTTTTTTACAGATGTTAAGGGTATAGCAATATGGATAGAATTAATCAGATTCTGAAGCTGGATTTGTATAAGGAATATGTCAGCAGAAATATGCTTGCTGAAAAGCAGCGGAAGTTCTGCCGTCATGATATGGGGCATTTCCTGGATGTGGCGAGAATTGCCATGATTTTGAATTTAAGTGAGGAGTATGGGATTTCAAAAGAAATGATTTATGCAGCGGCGCTGCTCCATGATATCGGAAGATGGAAGCAGTATGAGGATGGTACGCCTCATGAGAAGGCAGGCGGATGCCTGGCATCTGAAATATTGGTTAAATGTGGATTTAATAAAGAAGAGATTGCAGATATTGTAAATGCTATTCATAATCACAGGAATGCAGACATTAAGGAAAACAAA
Organism: uncultured Lachnospiraceae bacterium; assembly: GCA_964507235.1. Taxonomy (GTDB): domain Bacteria; phylum Bacillota; class Clostridia; order Lachnospirales; family Lachnospiraceae; genus Suilimivivens. The sequence continues at coordinate 12,522 of CAZDPE010000054.1, read as the reverse complement.
GATTTATCGGGCCTTTTGTATCGGGCGGACAAGCTCAGCAGGGCTTGCTTTTCCTGCGCAGCTGAAAGTGAGTGCAGCTGGAAGGAAGATAAAAAGAACCTGTTATTAAATATTTGATGAAAGAAAAGTTTGAGGAATTGAAAGAAATCTTTCATTTCAGCAGCTTGCCGCCTGCACCGGCTGAATTGCGGAAACAGGCTGAAAATACAGGAAATGCGGGGTAAACAGAGAATGAAAATCGGCAACAGGGAATTTGACACTAAAACACATACTTTCGTAATGGGAATTTTAAATGTCACTCCGGATTCCTTTTCGGATGGCGGAAAATTTATCGAAATGGATAAGGCACTTTACCATGTGGAAGAAATGATAAGGGAAGGAATGGATATTCTGGACATTGGAGGAGAATCTACAAGGCCCGGTTATACGCTGCTTCCCGATGAAGTTGAGATAGAAAGGGTTGTACCGGTTATAGAAGCGGTTAAATCAGGATTTGATATCCCCGTTTCATTAGATACTTATAAGAGTAAAGTGGCATCTGCGGGCATAGAAGCAGGAGTTGATTTGATTAATGACATCTGGGGATTGAAATATGATAATGAAATAGCGGACGTTATTGCAAGTGCAGGACTGCCTTGCTGCCTGATGCACAACAGAAAGGAAGCGGATTACCGGAACTTTATAAAGGATGTGGCTGCAGATTTGTCAGAAACCATTGAGCTTGCAAAAAGAGCAGGCATTGCAGATGATAAGATTATTCTGGATCCCGGCATAGGCTTTGGGAAAACTTACGAAAATAATCTTGAAATGATAAATTCCTTAGAACAGCTCAAAGCTTTCGGCTATCCGCTTCTTCTCGGCGCCAGCAGAAAATCGGTCATAGGGCTTACGCTTGACCTTCCGGCTTATGAAAGAGTGGAGGGAACACTGGTTACTACGGTTTTTGCAGTGCTGAAGGGCTGTGCTTTTGTCAGAGTGCATGATATTAAAGAAAATGTACGTGCCATAAAAATGGCGGAGGCAATTTTAAAAGCATGAAGTAAGAAGATAAAATATTTTAAGGATTCGGGTTTTGCAGGAGGAACAGGGCGGCATGGATGAAATCAGAATAGAAAATCTGGAAGTGTATGCTGGACATGGCGTTTTTGAAGAGGAAAATGCGGAGGGACAGCCTTTTTTTGTGAATGCAGTGCTGTATACAAACACCAGAGAGGCAGGATTACAGGATGATTTGAACCTGTCAACGCATTATGGTGAGGTTTCCCGGCTGATAAACAATTTTTTAAAGGAGAACACCTTTCAGTTAATTGAAGCCGCTGCGGAACATACAGCAGAGCAGGTGTTATTAAATTTTCCCAATATACAGTCCCTGGATTTGGAAATCAGAAAACCGAAAGCGCCTGTGGGCCTTCCCTTTAACAGCGTTTCGGTAAAAATAAACAGAGGATGGAAAAAGGCATATCTTGGAATCGGTTCCAATTTGGGGGATAAGCAAAAATATGTGGAGGATGCCATCGGAAAGCTGAAAAAATATCCTGAAATCAGAAAAGTACGTACATCTGAATTGATTGTTACAGAGCCTTATGGGGGCGTAGAGCAGGATGTATTTTTAAATGGGGCGATAGAGCTTGAAACCCTATATACCCCTGAAGAACTGTTAAGACAGCTTCAGTTAATTGAGAAAGAGGCCGGAAGAGAAAGAAAGATTCACTGGGGTCCCAGAACGCTGGATTTGGATGTTTTATTTTATGAGGGCTTTATTTCTGATAATCAGCATCTTACCGTGCCGCATCCTGACATGCAAAACAGGGAGTTTGTGCTGAAGCCGCTGGCGGAGCTTTGCCCTTATTATCTGCATCCTGTTCTTATGAAAAGTGTGGGGCAGCTGCTTGCTGAATTGGAAAAAAGCAAAAAATACTGAGAATGTGAGAACCAAAAGAAAGGATGTTGTAGAAAATGGCAGGTAAAGCGGGAAAAAGCTCCGGGGGATGTGAACAGTGTAACAATTATGTATATGATGAAGATTACGAATGTTATACCTGTGAAATGGATTTGGATGAGGATGAAATGGCAAGATTTCTGGCTGATGAATTCAGGGATTGTCCTTATTATCAGCCCGGAGATGAATATTTGGTGGTCAGGAAACAGATGTAAAAAGACAGATGGTATGGAAACAGGGAGAAGTTCATTTATCCGGACTTCTCCCTATTGATTCAAAGCGGCATCCCGTGCAGCTGTAAAGGGAGCCACATTGATGCTTCCGTCTGCAGGGGTTCTGTAGACAGGAACCTCATTGTTAAATTCATTAAAATATACATAATAAGAAGTAATATTAATATTTTCATAATTGCCTTCGGCAACCACTTCGGGATTGCTTCCATCCAGCTGCATCCGCATTAAGGCCGGAGAACTGGAATCATTTTTTTGATAATAAATATAATAATTTCCAACATTATAAGTATCTACCCTGTCGTGAGTCAGGATTTCCACCTCATTATTGGAAAGCGAATAGCGGCAAAGCCTGTAATCAGAGGAAACGTCCATATAATAAATGTAGCCGTCTTTGTAAACCGGATACCAGAGGTTTCCCTCATAAACAGTGGAAATGGTATCTGTCCGGGTATCCAGCGCATATAAATAGTGGTCTTTATTTTGACCGTTAAAATAAATAATGCCGTTATAGCAGGCAGCCGGATTAATAATTTCATCAGAAACCAGCAGATTTTCCGACTTATCTGTTTTTAATTTATAAAACTTGGTAAAGTCCTGATTGTTATATCTCTGGTAATAGAGATAATCGCCTGCAAGCTGCATGGTAACGCAGGCGTCCCTTACGAGGCAGGCGGAAGATTTCCCATTCAGCTTGGAACGATAAACGCCGTAGGTTCGGATGACATACCCAAAGCCTGAGCCTCCTGCGGCACTGTCCATAAAGTAATACAGATAGTCGCCTGCAGCATTGATGGAAGATACTTTGCCGGAGATGATTTTTGTTACTTCTGTTTCATCCAGATTCATGGAATACATACAGCCGTTATCATAAGCATTGGAAAAATATACCTTTCCGTCCAGCTCACAGAACAAACCATGGTTATTCAGGTTCCCGGCAGTGTTTCCGGTTACGGAAATATCGTTTGGCGGGATTTTTTCCATGTAATTTGATAAAATTAAAACAGCGGTAAGAAAAAGGATAAGAATTACCGGAAAAAGAATATATTTCCAATTATTTTTCATATCTGATATCTCCGTTTCAGATTATATCTGTCTGTCATTAATGATAACAAAAAGCCTGCAATGCATATTTTCTATTATTATAATGAATCTGAAGTTACGTTGCAAGGATAAATCTTGTCTTAAGGGAAAACGTGGGTAAACCGCTTGCTATCATTACTTGTTTGGTATAAAATTAATAAGGAATTTTATACAGAAAGGATTAGAAAATATGGATTTGCTGGAACTGAGAAATCAGATTGATGAGATAGATAAAAATATTGTGGAGCTCTATGAAAAAAGAATGGAAGTTTCCAGAAGTGTTGCCGAATATAAAATTGAAACGGGCAAAAAGGTTTTTGATAAGGCGAGGGAAGAAGAAAAAATCAGGAAGGTAAAGTCTTTGACGCACAATGATTTTAACAGCCATGGTATTGAAGAGCTTTTTGAGCAGATTATGTCCATGAGCCGTAAGCTTCAGTACCAGCTTCTTGCAGAGCATGGAAGTCTGAATAAGCTTCCCTTTATTAAGGTGGATTCTCTTGAAACTAAAAAGGCCAGAGTAGTGTTTCAGGGGGCGGAAGGGGCATATTCCCAGGCGGCCATGCACCAGTATTTCGGAGAGCATATAGACAGCTTTCATGTGGATACCTTCAGGGATGCCATGATAGCCATAGATGAAGGCAGCGCCGATTTTGCGGTGCTTCCCATAGAAAATTCCACGGCAGGCATTGTCAGTGAAATATACGATTTGCTGGTAGAGTTTGAAAATTACATAGTGGGCGAGCAGATTATTAAAATAGAGCATTGTCTGATGGCTGTGCCGGGTACGGAAATATCGGATATCAAAACCGTATATTCCCATCCCCAGTCTTTAATGCAGTCATCCAGATATTTGAATGCCCATCCGGCCTGGCAGCAGATCAGTATGCAGAATAACGCTTTTGCGGCCAGAAAAGTAGCGGAAGAAAAGGACAGGACGCAGGCGGCAATTGCCAGTGAATATGCGGCGAAGCTATACGGCCTTGAAATACTTGAAAAGGGAGTGAATCATTCCAGCACCAATTCCACCCGGTTTATTATTGTTACCAATCAGAAGGTTTTTCTGAAGGATGCAAAGAAAGTCAGCATTTGTTTTGAAGTGGCTCATGAAAGCGGCTCTCTGTACCATATGCTCTCCCATTTTATTTATAATAATCTGAACATGAACAGGATAGAGAGCAGGCCGATTGAAGACAGAAACTGGGAATACCGTTTCTTTATTGATTTTGACGGCAATCTCTCTGACAGTTCCGTTAAAAATGCACTGAGGGGCCTCAGGGATGAAGCAAGAAATATGAAAATACTGGGAAACTACTAGGATATAAGGGAAAAGGTTATGAGAGAACAGGAACTGATTGTATATAAAGATTTTGAAAAGGAAGAAGGACAGATTTTATATGATATGGTCTTTCTCATGGAGCACTATAAGGATGAATATTATAATAAAGAAGACATGGCAGGGCTGCTGTATGAATGTATTCACCGTCTTCTTGAAATTGCAGGAAATCACGGCTTTTACGGAAATTTATGGCACTGTTATCTGACCAATCTTCTGGTGAATAATGAGAACAGCTACAGTAAAGCCTGTGAAATCAGGGGAGAAGTGGAGGGCACCATTAACAGGGCGGTGCTTCATGATATCATAATCTTTAAGGAATTTTATGATTATGATTTCAGCGATATGGTAAAAACTCTGAAGGTGGACAGCTTTTTCCTGATTACGGACTATGAAAGCAGTGACAGTGAAAGCAAGGTTTATAACAGCAGAATCAGGGAAAGAATCTGTTCCCTTGCAGTGAAATTTACAAGGAATCATACCCCTGAGGAAATGAAAGCTACTCTGACGGAGTTTTACAAGGATTATGGCGTAGGAAAATTCGGACTGCACAAGGCTTTTCGGGTGGTTCATGATGAAAACGGCGTGCAGATTGTGCCCATACAGAATATTGCCCATGTGTATTTGGATGACCTTGTGGGATATGAGATTCCCAAGCAGAAGCTGATAGAAAATACGGAAGCCTTTGTAGAAGGAAGAAAAGCCAATAACTGTCTTTTGTTCGGTGATGCCGGTACAGGCAAATCCTCCAGCATTAAGGGGATTGCCAATGAATATTATGAAAAGGGCCTGAGGATTATAGAAGTTTATAAGCACCAGTTTCAGGATTTGAATGATGTCATTACACAGGTAAAGAACAGAAATTATAAATTTATAATTTATATGGATGATCTCAGCTTTGAAGATTTTGAAATAGAATATAAATATCTGAAGGCTGTGATTGAAGGAGGGCTTGAAAAGAAGCCGAACAATGTTCTGATTTATGCCACTTCCAACCGCCGTCACCTTGTCAGGGAGAAATTCAGCGATAAGGAGGAGAGAAGGGACGACCTTCATTCTTCTGATACGGTGCAGGAGAAGCTGTCCCTGGTATCCAGATTCGGTGTCACCATATTCTTTGCTGCGCCGGATAAAAAGGAATTTCAGAAAATTGTCAGAGTGCTTGCGGAGCGCTGCGGCGTAACCATGCCGGAGGAAGAACTCCTGCTGGAAGCCAATAAATGGGAACTGGCTCATGGAGGACTTTCCGGCAGAACGGCTCAGCAGTTCATCGATTTCCTGCTTGGCAGGCGGGCGTAAAATGCAATAGAAAGAGGAAATATCATGGCAGTGAAAACATTTGCAGCGATTGATGTAGGTTCTTATGAACTTTCCATGAAAATCTTTGAAGTATCCAGAAATAAGGGAATGAAAGAAATAGACCATATCAGGCATGAAATTGATATGGGAACAGAAAGCTATACTACGGGAAAACTAAGCTATGAACGTGTGGAAGAGCTTTGCAGGATTTTATGCGAATTTAAAGAAATCATGAAGGCGTACCGGACAGATGATTATGTGGCATACGGCACCAGCGCTGTCAGGGAAAGTGAGAACACGGCAATACTGCTGAATCAGATAGAAATAAGGACGGGAATTCATATAGAAGTTCTGAGCAATTCCGAGCAGCGTTTTCTGGATTACAAGTCCATTGCTTTCCAGGGTGAGGGCTTTAATAAAATAATTGAAAACGGAACGGCGATTGTGGATATTGGCGGCGGAAGCATTCAGATTTCTCTGTTTGATAATGATACGCTTGTTTCCACTCAGAATATGAAGCTGGGAGTTCTGCGCCTGCAGGAGTGGCTGAATCATCTGGATGCCAGTGTGGGGCGGTATGATACTCTGATAGATGAGCTGGTGGATTCCCAGATGATGGTGTATAAAAAGCTGTATCTGAAGGACAGGGAAATTAAGAACATTATTGTTGTGGATGATTATATTTCCATTATGCTTCGTAAAAAGAGCATTAACCAGGAAATGAAAGGATATGCCGGAAAAGAACTGTTTGACAGATTTGAAAGGGAATATCATACAAAAGGACTTTTGGAACTGGCAAAGCGCTGGGATATGCCGGAAGAAAATATGCCCAGAATATATATTTCGCTGGTTATGCTGAAAAGGATTATGGAAACCATGGGGGCGGAGCTTATCTGGGCGCCGGGAGTAACCCTGTGCGACGGCATTGCATATGAGTATGCCGAGAAAAATAAGATAATAACATCTTCCCATGATTTTGAACAGGATATCATTGCGTGTGCGCAGAATATCAGCAAGCGCTACAGGGGAAGCAAAAAAAGAAGCGAAACACTGGAGCAGATTGCCCTGACCATTTTTGACAGTACAAAAAAGATTCACGGTCTTGGAAAACGGGAAAGGCTTTTGCTGCAGCTGTCTACTATTCTTCATGACTGCGGCAAATATATCAGTATGGCTAATCTGGGCGAATGCTCCTACAGCATCATTATGGCTACTGAAATTATAGGACTTTCCCATCGGGAAAGGGAAATTGTGGCCAATGTTGTGAAGTACAATCATTTGGAATTTGAGTATTATGAGGAAATGGGAAGATACAGTACGTTAGATCAGGATTCTTATTTAATCATAGCCAAACTGACAGCAATTCTGCGGCTCTCCAACGGTCTTGACAGGAGCCATAAGCAGAAATTCAAAAATGTAAAAACTTCTCTGAAGGATGACAAGCTGATTATTACAGTGGATACCAATGATGACATTACTCTTGAAAAGGGATTGTTCGGGGCAAGGGCAGCCTTCTTTCAGGAGGTATACAATGTGCGTCCTGTCATCAGGCAGAAGCGCATGATTGGAGGTTGAGTTTATGAGTAATTTGAAATATGATGCCCCGGGCTGTTATACGAACAGAGAGCTGAGCTGGGTATTGTTTGACAAAAGGGTTTTAAGCGAGGCGCAGGATAAACAGAATCCTCTTTTTGAAAGATTGAAGTTTTTGAGTATTTCAGCCTCCAATCTGGACGAGTTTTTTATGGTGAGAGTGGCATCCCTAAAGGATATGGTGAATGCCGGATATGAAAAGCCTGATATTGCAGGCATGCCGCCGAAGGAACAGCTTAAGGAACTGAACGGAATTACGCACGAGCTGGTAGGTCAGCAGTATGCCGTTTACAATCGTGACCTGCTGCCCCAGCTGGTTCAAAACGGGCTTGAGGTAATTGAAAAGCATGAGGATTTGACAGAGAAAGAGGCTGCCTATGTCGATGCGTTTTATGAAGAAAACGTATATCCTGTTTTGACGCCGATGGCGGTGGATTCATCAAGGCCCTTTCCTCTTATCAGAAATAAATCGCTGAATATCGGAGCCCTTGTTAAAAAGAAAGGCGGAGAAGGGGAACTGGAATTTGCCACTGTTCAGGTGCCCAGCGTGCTTCCCAGGATTGTTCAGGTCCCTTCGGAAACAGGAGAAGAAAAGTCAGTGATTCTTCTGGAAGAAATTATTGAAAGAAATATACAAAAACTGTTTCTTAACTATGATATTGTATGTTCCTATCCTTTCAGAATTATGCGGAATGCGGATTTCTCCATTGAGGAGGATGAAGCGGAGGATTTGCTTAAGGAAATTGAAAGACAGCTGAAGAAAAGGCAGTGGGGGCAGGCAATAAGGCTGGAAGTGGAAGAAGGCATTGATGAGAGGCTTTTGAATATTATCAAAGATGAACTTTCCATTGGAGATGAGGATATTTATCGGATTGGCGGTCCGTTGGATTTAACCTTTTTAATGAAAATGTATGGACTGCCCGGCTATGAACATTTAAAGGAAAAGGGTTACGCTGCTCCGCAGGCTGTGCCGGAGCTGCCTGCAGACTGCGATATTTTTGAGCAGATCAGAAAAGAAGACATCCTGCTGCATCATCCTTATGAAACCTTTACGCCGGTAGTTGATTTTATCCGTCAGGCGGCAAGAGATAAGGATGTTCTTGCAATTAAGCAGACACTTTACCGTGTCAGCGGCAATTCTCCCATTATTGCAGCGCTGGCCCAGGCAGCGGAAAACGGGAAACAGGTGTCCGTGCTGGTGGAGCTGAAGGCAAGATTTGATGAAGAAAACAATATTGTATGGGCAAAAATGCTTGAGAAAGCAGGCTGCCATGTTATTTACGGCCTGGTGGGACTTAAAACCCACAGTAAGATTACCCTTGTAGTAAGAAGGGAAGAGGACGGAATCAGAAGGTATGTGCATTTGGGAACGGGAAATTATAATGATGCCACAGCCAAGCTGTATACGGATATAGGGCTTTTGACCTGTTCACCGTCGATTGGGGAAGATGCAACTGCAGTATTTAATATGCTTTCCGGTTATTCGGAGCCGCTTTCCTGGAATAAGCTTTCCCTGGCGCCTTTGTGGCTGAAAGACAGATTCCTGCATTTGATAAACAGAGAAAAGAAAAATGCCATGGCAGGCAGAGAAGGGCATATTATAGCCAAGGTCAACAGTCTTTGTGACAAGGATATTATTGAAGCGCTTTATGAGGCGGCAGCCGAAGGAGTTAAGATTGAACTGATAGTAAGGGGAATCTGCTGTCTGAAAACCGGGCTTCTGGGAATCGGTAATAATATAACCGTACGTTCAATTGTAGGAAATTTTCTGGAGCATTGCAGAATTTTCTATTTTGCCAACGATGGAAAGCCGGAATATTATTGTGCAAGCGCTGACTGGATGCCGAGAAATCTGGAAAGACGTGTGGAAATTATGTTCCCCGTGGAAAAACCTCAGCTTCGGGAAAAACTGATGCATATTTTAACTATGCAGCTTAAGGATACGGTTAAAGCGCATCTGCTGATGCCTGATGGAAGTTATGAAAAAGTGGACAGGAGAGGAAAGGGAATTATAAATGCCCAGCTGGAATTCTGCAAGGAAGCGGTTCATGCGGCAAAGACCGGCGGTGAAGTGACTAATCACAGGGTGTTTATTCCCGAAATGCATCATGATTAATAGGAACAGAAAAGTGATTTTGGCGAGCGCTTCCCCGAGGCGGAAGGAGCTGCTTGCACAGATAGGCATGGAATTTCAGGTAATGCCAGGCGATGCAAAAGAAGAGGCGGTAAGCGTTACCCCGGCGGAAATGGTCATGGAATTGTCCCGTTTGAAGGCTTTTGCTGTTTTTCAGAAGCTTTCAGATGAGGAAAAGCAGCAGTCGCTTGTGATAGGAGCGGATACGGTAGTTGCGCTTGACAATATGGTTATGGGGAAACCGGGAAGCAGGGAAAATGCGGTAAAAATGCTTTCCGCCCTGCAGGGCAGAACTCATCAGGTTTATACAGGAGTTACCCTGATATGGCAGGAAGATAAGGGCGAGCTTCAAAAGGAAACCTCTTTTTATGAAGAAACCTCCGTATCCATGTTTCCCATGACAGCGGAAGAGATTGAAAGCTATGTGGCCACAGGCGAGCCGATGGATAAGGCCGGCGCCTATGGCATTCAGGGCAGATGCGCCGCTTATATTAAAGGAATAAGCGGCGATTACAATAATGTAGTAGGACTACCCATAGGAAGACTTTATCAGGAGATAAAGAAAATCTGAACATCCCAGGGCAGTAATGCAATTTTTTCGGAAAGTGAAATATTCTTTTCGTCAAAAAGGGAGGCTGCTTTTGAAGCTGAAAAAGCATCATCCGTTAAATATTCGGAAAGGCTGAATGACTGCACGTTATCAGAATAATTAAATACGTAAACAATCCTGTTTCCCTGACTGTCAGTTCCCGTTTTGCAAATGACGGGAAAACCGCAGCAGGGAATCTTTATATCCATTTTCTCTAATATTATTTTCAGAAAAGCTCTCAGATTCTCACCGCTGAAACAGCATCCGATATAAGCAGCGCTTCCTTTTCCGTAAGGATGGTAAGTAATTGCGCTGTAGTTTTGATATGCATGGTAGTTGTACCCGGCAAGGGTAAGGGTCTGTGCGCTGACAGGGCGGAGAAACTCCATAAAATCCGTAACAGGGCAGGCTTCTTCCGCTGACAGGTCGGGACTGCATAAGGAAACACTGCCGGGAATTGTAAACTGGTCATAAGCAATGCCGAAGCAGTCCGTCAGGCCATAAGGAAGGCTGTCTGCATATACTTCAAGATATTCATTGGATACAGCGCTGCGGAAGGTGCTTATCAGATGTCCCCCTTCCTTTACATAGCGGTTTAGTTTCTGAGTGACTTCAGCCTTAACAGAATACAGACCCGGAAGAAGTATCAGATGATACTTAGCAAGCAGTTCTTCTTCGGAAAAAGAAAGTATATCTTCCGGATAAATAAAATCACAGGTGATATTCATTTGGTAGAGGGCATCAAAAAGCCAGCGCATAATGCTGTTATAATCAAGATTTTCTCCAATCGGAAAATAGGAAAGGCCGGTAAGGGAATTGTTGTCCAGAACCATAGCGATTCCGGTATCGGGAGCAAAGGCTGTTAAATCTCCCAAACGGGAAAATTCTTCACCGATTCTGCATACCTCCCGGTAGGTTTCATTTTCTTTTAAATCGTGGCTTAAAATTCCTTTCCAGTAAGTTTCAAAGGAGTGGTGAATGGAATGCCAGTGCCAGTACATGACAGAATGTGCTCCCGCAGCAAGGTGGCTGTATGCCTGCAGCCGCAGCTGGCCGGGATAAGGAAGCCAGCCGGGATTGCCCTGCGCCTGGGTTTCCAGAACAAGATAAGGCGCTTTTTTTATGGAACGGCCTATGGCGCCGCCCATTGCTATTTCGGCACCTGTCAGCTGAGAAGCGGAAGGGTGATAAATGTCTACGCCGGCAATGGTAAGAGATTTGGCTGCTTCCCGCTGATTTACTTCAGGCTGCAGTCCTACGGAGTGGTCTGTCCATGCAAAATCGAAATTCTGGGTGATGAATTGGTCTTTGCCGGCATATTCGCGGACGATGGAAGCCTGCCATGTTAAAAATTCTGTTACCAAAAGCCGCTGGAACTTTTTGAATTCTCCGCCGAGGCTGGCATTTATTGTTCCCCGGACATCAGGAAAATCCTCCCAGCTGCCAATCCGGTTGCTCCAGTAGGTAAGACCGAAAGCCCGGTTCAGTTCGTCCGTGGTAACAAATTTTTCCTTTAAATACTCTGTAAATTTTTTCTGTACGCCGGGACCTGCGGTGTCGTAGGATTTGGTTTCATTGTCAAGCTGAAAGCCAATGACCTGGGGATGGGAAGCGCATTCTTCCATCAGTTTTCTGATAATCCGTTCCGCATGAAAGAGATAGCCGGGATGTGTGATATCCATATTCTGACGGTGGCCGTAGAGGGAAGGACCGCTGTGGGTCAGGGTCAGAATGTCCGGATATTTATTGGAAAGCCAGCAGGGAACAGCATATGTGGGCGTTCCGATTATGACTTTAATATCATAGGCTTTGGCTGCATCAAGCACTTTATGAAGAATTGTGAAATCAAAAATGCCGTCAGCCGGTTCCCAGGTGCTCCAGGAGGATTCGGCAATACGGATTGTATTAAGACCGGCGCGCTTCATCATCTGCATATCGGTATCGATTCTTTCATAAGGCATATATTCGGCGTAATATGCTGCACCATAAATAATCTCGTTTTTTTTCTGAATCATAGCAGTCCTCCATTCTTGTTCAGCCCGCGAATTTGGGCGCAAGCACACATCTGCCTGTGAAAAATTTATTTTTCACGGCAGTCCCTCACAGTATTTCTTATTGTAATTTCTTTTTCTCTTAATGAGATATTTTTCCTGCTAATATTTTACATGGGTTTGGGTTTGCATGCAATATATTTATTCCCACGTGCAATGAGTCAAAGTCATGCCTGCATGACCTTGACGAATGCCGCGAGGGTCAATACCCCTCCCCTTGGGCGCTTCAATTTCCATGCCCCACCGCAAGCAGTGGGGTTATTGACTG
>CAZDPE010000053.1:0-15948 GCA_964507235.1 uncultured Lachnospiraceae bacterium | reverse complement strand
AGAAAAACTTGGCGGAAAGAGCCCCCTTGATCTGGCTGAATTTATGTACCACGATTTATATGAAAAGCTTGAGGCTTATGGAATCTATAAAATAGAGAAAGATAAGGTTATTTTGAAACCTTACCTTCTCAAAAAATAAACTTTTACAGATGGCTGTCAGGACGGATCATATATTCCCATCCAAAAGTGGAATTTAGTCCTACACTGAATAAATGTTCGATTAAAGTCCGCTCTTTTAGCATGCAAAAATATACATATAAATCCTGATGATCTGTCATCTGATAAATAAATTGTAACACTTAATGCCACTATTTTAAAGAGAAAAATGACATTTACCCTTTTCTGTAAGAGTAAACGCCACTTTTCTTTTTGTCGTTTTCAAAGTGGAAATAAACTTTTCACTTCAGCTTCATTTTTTGAGTAGTAATGAAAAAGAATGCGTATACTGTATAGGAGAAATATTGCATTGTACTTTGGAGGGAATATGAGCGGCTTTAAGGTAAGAACAGATTTGGCATTGGAAGCAAGGGAAAATGTGGAGGATGGCGCTGAAGAGCTTCGCGGGGTTACGGTAGAAGAGGATTATCATGAAAAAAGCGAGGTTAAAGTAACAAAAGTAATCATTGAATCTAAAAACAGTGCCAAAGCTTTAGGTAAGCCGGTAGGGACCTATATTACGTTGGAGGCGCCCGCCATGGCGCAGCCCGATGAGGATTATCACAAAGAAATATCGGAAGAGCTGTCAAAACAGCTTAAAATGATTATTCCCGGCATGGAGGATGAAATATCGGTTATGGTTGTGGGACTTGGAAACAGAGATGTTACGGCAGACGCTCTGGGTCCTAATGTGGTGGATAATCTGACGATTACAAGGCATATGGTAAAGGAATTTGGAAAAGCGGCATATGGAAGGAGTAAAATCCATATGCTAAGCGGTCTTGTGCCGGGAGTTATGGCCAAAACCGGGATGGAATCTGCAGAAATCATTAAAGGTGTGGCGGAAAAAACAAAGCCTGATGTTGTTATTGTGGTGGATGCCCTGGCTGCCCGTTCCACAAAAAGGCTGAACCGGACGATACAGTTGACAAATACAGGGATACATCCCGGCTCGGGAGTGGGAAATTATAGAAATTCTATTACGGAGGAAAGCCTTGGAGTTCCTGTTATTGCAATAGGAGTCCCTACTGTAGTGGATGCGGCAACAATTGTAAATGATGCCCTTGAAAAGGTGATTAAGCGACTTCCTGAAGATACTGTGGGGTTAAAAGAGGAGCTGCGAAACGGCATGGGAGAACTTTACAATATGTATGTAACGGGGAAAGATGTTGATTATGAAATAAAGCAAATCAGCCACATTATCTGCGATGCCATTCATGGAGCTTTGGATATTTAGCCTGAGGGTTACGTAAGAATGAATAGTCCTGCACAAGCATATACTTCCATAGTGAGGTGTGCTTGTCATGTCGAAAAAAAAGCTTGTAAAAATAAAAAAAATCATAATAGCATGCGTTATTTTTGCAGGCTTTATCTGTATACTTATAAATTATCTGAAAGAAATCAATTTAGAAAAAAATAAAGAGAGAAGCTTTTGGCAAAATGCCAAGAGCGAGGTGTGCAGGAATCTGGAAAAATGCTATTTTCTTCTTCCTGCTTTTTTGCGGGAAAGGAAGGAAATCGGTAATCCCCTTGCTTATATAGAGCAGGCAATCCTAGCCGAGATGCCGCTTTATGAGTATGCGGTCAGTTATGTCAATGAGGAAAAAACAGAAGATGACAGTATGGCGGAAATTATTATGAAGCAGGAAGGAACGGATGAGGACACTAAAAATATTGAAGAAAGTCATCTGGATTATGGGGAAGATGCTTTACATATTGAAAACAGTATGCTGGAAGAAATGCAGAAGGAAAACGGCAGATATATGGAGGAAGAAAACAAGGAAGAAATAACCGAAAACACACAGCAGCCTGAGGAATCCCAAAATGCGGACGAAAATCAGGATACGGAATTTATCACACCGAAATATCCTTCTTATACTTATGACTGGTCTGAAAATTGGGGATACGAAGAATTGGTATCTAATTTTTATGCCATAGATAATACAACCTCATTAAAAGAGGAATACATGAATCTGGACGAACTCTTATATCGGGATTTATCCGTTGATAAATCATCGGAGGGACCGCAGATTTTAATTTATCATACTCATTCCCAGGAGGCTTTTGCGGATTCCGTTCCCGGTGATGCTTCCACAACAATTGTGGGCGCAGGAGATAAGCTGGCAAGACTGCTGGAAGAAGAATATGGCTTTAAAGTCATGCACCATACCGGGGAATATGATGTGGAAAACAGAGATTACGCCTATACGAATACATTGCCTGCCCTGGAAGAAATTCTTGAGGAGAACCCTTCTATTGAGGTTATTATTGATTTGCACCGGGATGCGGTAAAGGAGGGAAATAAACTGGTAATGGATCTTAACGGCAGGCCTACGGCAAGATTTATGTTTTTTAATGGCATGAGCTATATACGAAATAAGGGTGATATCACATATCTCGATAATCCCTATATTCAGGAAAATCTTGCGTTTTCCTTTCAGGCACAGGTGACTGCAAATGAGTATTATCCGGGGATTGCCCGGAAAATATACTTAAAGGCATACCGGTATAATCTTCATTTAAGACCCAAAAGCATGTTGATTGAATTGGGTGCCCAGACGAATACAGTGGAGGAAATTATGAATGCCTGCGACCCTCTTGCACATATCATTTCCATTGTGCTTGGTGGGTAAATGTGGTATACTTCCTAAGAGAAATTGCTTAAAGGAGACCGGAAGAGAGTATGTCGCATATTGATCAGAGTAAAATAAGAAATTTCTGTATAGTAGCCCACATTGACCATGGGAAATCCACGCTGGCGGACAGAATTATAGAAAAGACCGGACTTTTAACCAGCAGGGAAATGCAGGCGCAGATCCTTGATAATATGGAGATTGAAAGAGAAAGGGGCATTACGATTAAGGCCCAGGCGGTAAGAACTATATATAAGGCAAAGAATGGGGAAGAGTATATCTTTAATTTAATTGATACGCCGGGACACGTTGACTTTAATTATGAAGTCAGCAGAAGCCTTGCTGCCTGCGACGGGGCGATTCTGGTAGTGGATGCGGCGCAGGGAATCGAAGCACAGACGCTTGCCAATGTTTATCTTGCCCTGGAGCATAATCTCGAAGTATTTCCGGTTATTAACAAAATAGATCTACCCAGTGCGGAGCCGGAACGGGTAAAGAATGAAATAGAAGACGTAATTGGTATTGAGGCTCAGGATGCACCGCTTATTTCTGCCAAAAACGGTATTGGAATTGACGAGGTGCTGGAAGCCATCGTGGAGAAAATTCCTGCACCTGCAGGGAATCCGGATAATCCCCTGCAGGCTCTTATTTTTGATTCCTTATATGACCCCTACAAAGGCGTTATTATTTTCTGCCGTCTTGTGGAGGGACGGGTTTCCAGGGGGACAGGCATTCGGATGATGGCAACGGGAGCCGTGGCTGATGTGGTGGAGGTAGGATATTTTGGCGCAGGGCAGTTTATTCCCTGTGAAGAATTAAGCGCCGGAATGGTAGGCTATATTACTGCTTCTATTAAAAATGTAAAGGATACTGCTGTGGGTGATACGGTTACGGAAGACAGGAAACCCTGCAGGGAACCCCTTCCCGGTTATAAAAAAGTCAACCCTATGGTATACTGCGGCGTTTATCCTGCGGACAGTGCGAAATATTCGGATTTAAGGGATGCGCTTGAAAAGCTTCAGTTAAATGACGCTTCCCTGCAGTATGAGCCGGAAACCTCCATTGCCCTTGGCTTTGGATTCCGCTGCGGATTTTTAGGACTTTTGCATATGGAAATTATACAGGAAAGACTGGAAAGAGAATATAATCTGGACCTGGTAACAACCGCACCGGGTGTTATTTATAAGGTGCATAAGACAAACGGGGAAGTGATTGAGCTTACCAATCCCTCCAATCTGCCGGATGCCGCGGAAATTGAATATATGGAGGAACCGGTGGTTTCGGCCGAAATTATGGTTACGACGGAATTTATCGGTTCCATTATGGAGCTTTGCCAGGAGAGAAGAGGAAGATATCTTGACATGGAATATATGGAAGAAACCAGGGCACTGCTTAAATATGAGCTTCCTTTAAATGAGATTATTTATGACTTTTTTGATGCCCTCAAATCCCGCTCCAGAGGCTATGCTTCCTTTGATTATGAATTAAAGGGATATGAGCAGTCCGAGCTTGTGAAGCTGGATATTCTGATTAACAAAGAGGAAGTGGATGCTCTTTCCTTTATTGTGCATAAAGAAAGCGCCTATGAACGGGGCAGAAAAATGTGTGAAAAGCTGAAAGACGAGATTCCGAGACATTTATTTGAAATACCCATTCAGGCGGCTGTAGGCGGTAAGATTATTGCCAGGGAAACGGTCAAGGCTATGCGCAAGGATGTGCTTGCCAAGTGCTATGGCGGTGATATTACACGTAAGAAGAAGCTGCTTGAAAAGCAGAAAGAGGGGAAAAAGCGCATGCGCCAGATAGGCAGTGTGGAAATTCCCCAGAAAGCATTTATGAGTGTGCTGAAGTTAGATGAAAACTGAGTATGAACCCTTAAGCATTTATATACACATCCCGTTCTGCATAAAAAAATGCCTGTACTGCGACTTTTTGTCTGGGCCGGCAGAGGAAAAAGAAAAGGAAGATTATCTGGAATGCCTGACCGAGGAAATCAGAAGGGAGGCTGCACATTACGGAAAATACGAAGTGCAGACAATCTTTATCGGCGGAGGGACGCCTTCCCTGGTTCCGGTTATGTGGATGGAAAAAATACTGCAGGCTGTTTATGATCATTATCAAATGGCTGATGAACGGGAGATTACCATAGAGGTGAATCCCGGTACGGTTTCGGAAGATAAGCTTCAGGCATATTATCATATGGGAATTAACAGGCTGAGCATCGGTTTGCAATCGGCAAATGACAATGAACTCAGGATTCTCGGCAGAATTCATACAGCTGCGGATTTCTTTCAAACCTATGAAAATGCAATTAAATCAGGATTTAATAATATTAATGTTGACTTGATGTCAGCGATTCCTTCCCAGACGACAGACAGCTATAAGGAAACACTGCATAAGGTGCTTTCCCTGATGCCGCAGCCTGCCCATATATCGGCGTACAGCCTTATTATAGAGGAAGGAACGCCTTTTTATGAGAATACGCCGGAACTGCCGGACGAGGAAACCGACAGGCTGATGTATAAAATAACGAATGATATTTTAAAAGAAAATGGTTATCACAGATATGAAATATCCAATTATGCAAAGAGCGGCTGTGAATGCCGCCATAATAAGGTGTACTGGCAGAGAGGAGATTATGTGGGCTTTGGCATAGGAGCAGCTTCGCTCATTGATAATGTCCGGTTCGGTAATTCCAGGGATATCAGGACTTATGTAAATCGAATTTCAGTAAGCAGAAATCGTGATTTGCAAGACACTCGTTTTCAGAAAGAGGAAATCAGGGAAAATATTCAGAAACTATCGATAGAAGAGCAGATGGAGGAGTATATGTTTCTGGGACTGCGTCTGACAGAAGGAATTTCCTGCCGGGATTTTTTTAATACCTTCGGTCAAAAAATCGATAAGATATATGGAGAAGTAATAAGAAAGCTGGAAAGACAGGGGCTTTTGCTGCGCAGGGAGGATGAAACAGGAGATGTGCGGCTTTTTTTAAGCGAGTTCGGATTGGATGTGAGTAATGTGGCAATGGCTGAATTTTTGCTGTAATGAGGCGGCTTGTGCGGCATTACGGTGTTTGTTGACACAGCCTGCGTTTTGGGATTATATTTTATTTTGTGGAAAGGCACTTGAAAGCTCTTTAAGTCATAGAATAATAAAAATGACTTTGGGGGCGCCTTTTGAAAACCTTTAGTCAACCGCTGCCGGCTTCGGAAGAAGCCTATTATTTACGGCTATTAAAAGAGGGAAACGGCGACGAAGCCGAAAAGGCAAGGGAAATCTTAATTGAAAGAAACCTTCGTCTGGTGGCCCACATTGCCAAAAAATATCAAAATGTTGATGAGGATATGGAGGATTTAATTTCTATCGGAACCATAGGACTCATTAAGGCAATATCATCCTTTGATGCAGGAAAAGGAAAACTCAGCACATATGCATCACGTTGTATTGACAATGAACTGCTGATGCTGCTTCGTTCCAAGAAAAAGAGTGCAAGAGAGGTATCTTTGTTTGAGCCTATTGGAACAGATAAAGAAGGCAATGAGATTAATCTCCTTGATATTATTGAACAAGAGCAGACGGATGTAACGGATCAGATGGAGCTTTGTGAGAATACTAAAAAGATGAAGAGGCTTCTTGATGAAGTGCTGAGTGACAGAGAACGAGAAATTATTTATTTAAGATATGGTCTTCTAACCGGACGGGATGTGACTCAGCGTGAAATTGGAGAGGCGCTTAATATTTCTCGCAGCTATGTGTCCAGAATAGAGAAGAGGGCGCTTACTAAGCTGCGGGACGGCTTTAACAGTGAATCAAAGAAAAGAACAGTGGGAAAATAAGAAGAACCGAAAAACGAGAAGATAACGTGGAGGGAAAGGAATGCCGACGATAGAGGAAATGTTAAAAATTGCAAAGGATGCCGGTGCATCTGACTTACATATTACAGTAGGTGTGCCGCCTAAAATGAGGGTTAACGGACATTTGATCACAATGGACTTTCCCAAAATGCTGCCGCCCGATACCAGCCGGCTCCTTTCGGAAATCATGAATGAAAAGCAAAGGGAAAGGTTTGAGGAAAAAGGAGAGCATGATATGTCCTTTTCCATTCCGAATTTCGGAAGGTATCGTGTCAACGCCTATAAACAGAGAGGTTCTGTTGCCATAGCCCTGCGTCTTGTGGGTACGCAGGTGCCCTCTCCGGAGGTTTTGGGAGTTCCTGATTCGGTAATTGATTTATATCAGCGGAAAAGAGGTCTGGTGCTGGTAACGGGGCCTACGGGAAGCGGTAAATCCACAACACTGGCGGCCATTATTGATAAGATTAACAATAACAGGGAATGTCATGTCATAACCCTGGAAGATCCTATTGAATATCTTCATCAGCATAAGCTGTCCATGGTAAATCAGAGGGAAATCGGATTGGATTCCCAAAGCTATGCAAGTGCCTTAAGAGCGGCCTTAAGAGAAGACCCGGACGTTATCCTGGTAGGTGAAATGCGTGATTTTGAAACTATCAGCGTTGCCATTACCGCAGCTGAAACAGGGCATCTGGTGCTTTCCACTCTCCATACGATTGGCGCTGCCAGCACGGTAGACCGTGTAATTGATGTATTTCCTCCTCATCAGCAACAGCAAATCCGGGTACAGTTTGCCAATGTTTTAGAGGCAATTGTTTCCCAACAGCTGATTCCCCGTGCAGACGGGCTGGGGCGCGTTGCCGCTTTTGAAGTTCTCCATGCCAACCATGCGGTGAGAAATCTGATTCGCGAGGGTAAGTCCCATCAGCTCATGTCTGTAATGCAGACCAACCGAAAGGCCGGAATGATTGCAATGGATGAGGCAATTCAGCAGCTTTACCGTGACGGAAAAATTGACAGGGAAATGGCAATCCAGTTTGCTCAGGATCCTGACGGCATGAAGAATAAGCTTTTCTAATAAAAATTTAATTATTGTTTATAAAAATGTAATTGAAAATGTATTTCTGATAAGATACAGTGAAAACTATCCAGACAGTAGTTTTACTGTGTCTTTTTCTTATTTTTTCTTGTGCCCTTAAAGCATCGGGCAGATTTTCAGATAACAGAGGTAATGACGAAAGGAGGAATTTTTTGTACAGTACAATTTTATCGGGCGCCGTATTCGGCAGTCAAAGCTATCTGGTGCAGGTGGAAGTGGATTTGTCCCAGGGACTTCCCTGCTTTGCCATGGTGGGAAGTCTTGGCGGAGAAGTCAAAGAGTCCGGGGAACGGGTCAGGATTGCCCTTAAAAATATGGGGATTCATCTTCCGCCCATGCATATTGCCGTGAACCTGTCGCCTGCGGATATCAGGAAAGAGGGAACTGCCTTTGACCTTCCCATAGCAGTAGCGGTGCTTTCTTCTATGGAAAAGATTAAAAGCGGTGCGGCAGAGGGCATTCTTGTTTTGGGAGAGCTTGGGCTGAATGGGGAAATCAGACCGGTAAAAGGGGTGCTTCCCATTGTGAAAAAGGCGTATGAAATGGGAGTCAGGCAGTGTCTGATACCGGAGAAGAATGTCAGGGAAGCGGAATTGATACAGGGGATAAAAATAGCCGGTGCAGCTGCTCTTTTCCAGGCAATTGATTATTTTAATGCATCCGGTGTAAAAAGGGACAGGATAATCAGTCCGGTGACAGGCAGCGGGATATTTGATGAAAATATCGCTGAAGATTCGGATTTTTCGGATATCGCAGGGCAGGAAAGCGTAAAGCGTGCCGCGGTGATTGCGGCGGCGGGGTTCCATAATCTTCTGATTACGGGACCTCCGGGCTCGGGGAAAACCATGCTGGCCAGGCGGATTCCTTCTATTCTGCCGCCTCTTTCCAGGCAGGAGGCTCTTGAGGTTTCTTCCATTTACAGTATAGCCGGGATACTGGATGAAAAAAAGCCTTTTATGGACAGAAGGCCTTTTTTAAGCCCTCATCATACCATTTCGCCGCAGGCCATGGCCGGAGGGGGAAAGATTCCCAAACCGGGGATAATCAGTCTGGCTCACAGGGGCGTGCTGTTTTTGGACGAAATGCCCGAATTTAAAAAGCAGACACTGGATATCCTGCGCCAGCCCATGGAGGATAAAAAAGTGCTTATTTCAAGGGCTTGCGGAACCTTTGCATATCCTGCGGATTTTATGCTAGTGGGAGCCATGAATCCCTGTCCCTGCGGGAATTATCCCGACAGAAATAAGTGCCGCTGTACACCCTTTGAAATCCATAATTATATTTCACATATTTCAGGACCTGTTCTTGACAGAATTGATATACGCGTGGAAGCTCCCAGAGTGGAACTGGCCCAGCTGATGTTCAGAAAAAAAGCCGGCTCGGGTGAAAAGATGCGGGAAAAAGTGATGGCGGCAAGGGAGAGGCAGAAAAAGAGATATGAGGGGACAAAAATCCGGTTTAATGGAGAGCTTTGTGTCAAAGATATTGAGAAATACTGCTTCCTTGGGAAAAAACAACAGGAAATGATGAAAAAAATTTTTCATTCCATGGAACTCAGCGCCAGAGCTTATCACAGAATGATTAAGGTGGCAAGAACTATTGCCGATGTGGAGGATTCTGACGAAATTGAAGAAAGGCATTTGGCGGAAGCGGCCTGTTATTACGGTGCGGAGAAAGGAGAAATTAATTGAAGGATGAAAATAAGGAAACAGAGGCTTCTTACAGATACTGGCTTCACAATATACAGGAAATCGGGGATAAAACCTATCAAAGGCTGGTAGAGGAGCTGGGCGGTGCCAAAGAGGTATTCTTTGCAGCGGAAAAAAGAATTGAAAGAATAATAAAGGAAAGCAGCAGGGGAAAGGAGAGTGCGGAAAAGAAACTGGAAGCATTGCGGAAATCCCACAGGGAATGGAAGGTGGAGGACCGGTACAGGCAGATGACAGAAAAGGGAATTTCCATGATAAGCATATGGGATAAGGATTATCCGGAAAGGCTTAAAAAAATCAATAATCCCCCGGTAATTCTGTACGTTATTGGAGAACTGCCAGAGGAAGAAAGAACAGCCCTTGCTATTATTGGAGCCAGGGAATGTTCACAGTATGGTATTTATACGGCAAAAGCCTTTGGAAACAGAGCCGGAGCCGCAGGCATCAGCGTTATCAGCGGAATGGCAAGAGGAATAGACGGAATCAGCCAGATGGCGGCTCTGGAAGCCGGAGGAAGGGCTTATGCGGTGCTGGGCTGCGGAGCGGATATCTGCTATCCTGCTTCTAATTTGGAATTATATCGGAGAATTCAGGAAAAAGGCGGAATTATTTCACCTTTCCCACCGGGGACACCTCCCCGTAAAAATCTTTTTCCTTACAGAAATAAAATTGTGGCGGGATTGTCCGACAGTATACTGGTAATAGAGGCCAGAGAAAAAAGCGGCACGTGGATTACAGTGGATATGGCATTAGAGCAGGGGAAGGACGTGTATGCTGTGCCGGGAAGGATTACGGACAGGCTGAGCGACGGCTGCAACCTGCTGATTCGTCAGGGGGCAGGAATTGCCCTTACGCCTGAGGATGTGGTGGCGGAGCTTGCTGTTCTGAGAAACAGGGAAGGAAAGGGAAAAAATGCGGGCCAAAGCAAAATTGTACTGCAGCAGGAAGAGGAAAAGGATACAGGACTTCTCGGTTTTCTTGATTGGAATCCCAAAGCTTCTGATGAAATACTGGATTTGGCCCAAAAATCGGGAATGGAAATGACACTGCCTCAGCTTTTATTTGAATTGATTCAATTATGCATGGAGGGAAAGGCAAAGCAGGTTGGAGGAAACTATTTTGTAAGGAAGTCGTAAATGAGATAACGATATTTCTTAAAACAGATGAAAAGTTGCAGAAAAATGCGAATCGTATTACAATCAATGATACAGTAATGAATCATGTATCATGACTGAAGGAAAAGAATGATAGAAAGTGCGGATAACAATATGAATACATTTTTATATGAAGTAGTCAGCATTGACGGTGATTACGCCAATTTAAAAAGAACTGATGTGGAAAGCGGTGATATTAAGCTGGTGGCAAGGGCGCTGCTTCCGGCCGAAATTGCCGAGGGTACAAAGCTTAAGTACGAGTGGATGCAGTATGAAATCATAGAGTAACCGGGAGAAAAGAATGGAAAAACGGAAAGATACGGGAAATAAGGGATTTTCTCTGATTGAGCTAATTATGACATTTGCTGTTACAATGATTCTGATTATTCTGTTATCATCTCAATTGTCGGGATATGTGGAACGTTCCAGGCAGAAAAAGGATATTCAGCAGGTCGAAACGGTACATATGGCAATCGCTGCGGCCATGCTGAGTCCTGCTGCGGATGATGTACCGGATAAAATGATTTATGAAAGCCTTTCGGAATTATATGATGATGCGGAATGTCCTAATTTTGCAAAGACTGTCAGGAAAATTCTGGAGGAAACGGATGCATCCAGGCTTGAAGGCGCAGGTTTTGTATCAAAGGCATACAAAGGCTCCCATATAAAGATTGTAATTGATAAAGGTGAAATAAAGCTTTCGGTTGCAGTTTCCGGCAGCGCTTCCGAAGGTGACAGACCGATAGAAATTGAATGATTCGGAACATAAAGGAATAAGGAAGAATAGTCAGAGGGATTTATGGAATATATAATAATCTATAGTATGGTATTCCTTTTGGGAATTGTCATAGGAAGCTTTCTGAATGTATGTATTTTTCGGCTTCCCAGGCACGAAGATATTGTTTTTAAACGTTCTCACTGCAATTCATGCGGCTGCGTCCTGAAATGGTATGAACTTATCCCGATTTTTAGCTTTGTAATACAGGGAGGCAGGTGCAGAAGCTGCAGAGAAAAGATATCCTGGCAATATCCCATAACGGAACTTTTAAATGGGCTCATATACATATGGATATTTCAAACAAAGGGAATTGCGGCGGAGAGTATACTGTTGTGTATCTGTGCATCTGTTTTGCTTGTTATTGCGGTAATTGATTTTAAGACGTATGAAATTCCTTTTGGGTGCAATATTATAATAGGAATATTGGGAGTTTTAAGGATGCTTTTGGATTTGCAGCACTGGTACCGGTATGCAGCCGGCTTTTTTGCCGTCAGCTGTCTGTTTCTGCTTGTGTATTACCTTACAAAGGGAAATGGCATGGGAGGCGGAGATATTAAGCTGATGGCATCAGCAGGACTTTTCCTGGGCTGGCAGAATATTATTCTGGCGCTGATGCTGGGCTCGATTGCTGCCTGTATCATACATCTTGCGCTGATGAAGCTGAAGGGGAAGGGCAGGGTACTGGCCTTTGGACCTTATCTGGCACTGGGGATTTTTGTGTCGATGCTTTACGGCAATGAGATAATAAGCTGGTATTTGGCGTGGCTTTTCCAAAGTTAATAAATTTTTAACTTGCAACCCCCAAAAAATTGGTGTATAGTTTAGCACGTTATTAATTTAAAGAACAAGGGGATATGCAATCAATGGCAAAATATCTTGTAATTGTGGAGTCACCGGCTAAGGTAAAAACAATTAAGAAATTTTTGGGGGCAAATTATGAAGTAATGGCAAGTAACGGTCATGTACGTGATTTGCCGAAAAGCCAGATGGGAATTGATATAGAGCATGATTATGAGCCGAAGTACATTACCATTCGCGGCAAAGGCGATATATTGGCCGGTTTGAGAAAAGAAGTAAAGAAAGCCGAAAAAATTTATCTGGCAACTGACCCTGACCGTGAGGGGGAAGCCATTTCCTGGCATCTTTTTAAGGCATTAAAGCTTGAGGATAAGAAAGTGTACCGTATTACGTTTAACGAAATAACGAAGAATGCGGTAAAAGAATCCTTAAAAAATGCCCGTGAAATCAATATGAATCTGGTAGACTCCCAGCAGGCAAGGCGTGTTCTTGACCGCATGGTGGGTTATCGTATTTCGCCGCTGCTTTGGGCTAAGGTAAAAAGGGGGCTCAGTGCGGGACGTGTGCAGTCGGTGGCGCTTCGCATTATCTGTGACAGGGAGGAAGAAATCAATAATTTTATTCCGGAAGAATATTGGACATTGGATGCAGCCTTTACTGTTCCGGGGGAAAAGAAACCTCTGATTGCCAGATATTATGGCACAAAAGATAAAAAAGCAGCCATTTCCTCTAAGGAAGAAATGGATAAGATAATAGAGGAGCTTAAGGATGCTGAGTATAAAGTAAGTGAAGTCAGGAAGGGAGAAAGAATAAAAAAAGCTCCCCTGCCCTTTACTACCTCTACTTTACAGCAGGAAGCCAGCAAGGTTTTGAATTTTTCCACACAGAAAACCATGCGTCTGGCGCAGCAGCTTTATGAAGGAGTTGATATTAAAGGCAGCGGTACCGTGGGCATTATTACTTACCTTCGTACAGATTCCACCAGAGTTTCAGCAGAAGCTGAAGCTATGGCGGAGAAATTCATTACCAAAACATACGGCAGTGAATATGCGGCTGAGGCTTCTGAAAGCGGCAAAAGCAGGCAGAAGATTCAGGATGCCCATGAAGCGGTCAGACCTACTGATTTAAGCCGTACACCGGCAGGAATTAAAGATTCTTTATCCAGGGATCAGTTCCGGCTCTATCAGTTAATATGGAAACGTTTTACTGCCAGCCGTATGGCGCCTGCAAAATACGAAACGACATCCGTAAAAATTGACGCAGGAGAGCACCGATTTACCGTGGCGGCCTCTAAAGTGGTTTTTGACGGTTTTATGAGCGTTTATACCCAGGAGGATGAAAAAGAAGAAAGCAATACTCTTGTAAAAGGAATCGATTCATCCACGCAGCTTATATGGAAAGAATTTGAACCTAAACAGCATTTTACACAGCCGGCGCCCCATTATACGGAAGCTTCCCTGGTGCGTGCATTGGAAGAACTCGGAATAGGACGTCCCAGTACCTATGCGCCTACAATTACCACGATTCTTGCAAGAAGATATGTGGCTAAGGAGAATAGAAATCTGTATGTAACGGAGCTTGGCGAAGTGGTTAACAGTATGATGAAGGATGCATTCCCAAGTATTGTGGATGTGAATTTTACTGCCAATATGGAGGCTCTTTTGGATGGGGTGGAGGAAGGAGCTGTAAACTGGAAAACAATAGTTTCCAATTTCTATCCTGATCTTGATGAGGCAGTCCGCAGTGCGGAAAAAGAACTGAAAGAAGTGGAAATTGCAGATGAAGTTTCCGATGAGGTCTGTGATATATGTGGGCGGCGGATGGTTATTAAATACGGCCCCCACGGGCGTTTTCTGGCGTGCCCCGGTTTTCCCGAATGCAGAAATACCAGGCCTTATTTTGAAAAAATCGGTGTGGCCTGCCCGAAATGCGGCAAGGATATAGTCCTTAAGAAAACGAAAAAGGGAAGAAAGTATTACGGATGTATTGATAATCCGGATTGCGATTTTATGGTGTGGCAGCGCCCTTCTGATGTTAAGTGCGCGCATTGCGGTTCCCTTATGTTAATAAAAGGAAATAAACTGGTATGCTCCGATGAAAAATGCGGATATGTTGCGAGTATTCCCAAACAGAATGAAGAACCGGCCCGGCAATAGTCTGAAAATATGTGCTGCTTTTAAAAATTGCGGAAACTGACTGAAAGTAAGTGAAATTATACTTTAATTCCTTGCGGAATCATTGAAATTATAAAAAAAGTGTGATAAAATCATCCTGATAATGTATTTCACAGAAAACAGGGAGGTATGGCATGAGCAGCGTACAGTTATTGGATAAAACCAGAAAAATTGGTAAACTTCTACACAATAACAATTCCAGCAAGGTTGTTTTTAACGATATCTGTAAGGTTTTGTGTGAAATATTGGATTCTAACGTGCTTGTAATAAGCAAAAAAGGCAAGGTTCTCGGAGTTGGAGATACGCCCTGCGTTGATTCTATTACAGAACTGATAGTAGATCAGGTGGGTGGATTTATTGATGCCTTATTGAATGAACGCCTTCTGTCAATTTTATCCACTAAGGAAAATGTCAATCTGGAAACGTTGGGATTTGAAGAGGGCGATGTTAAAAAGTTTCAGGCGATTATCACGCCAATAGAAATTGCCGGTGAACGCCTGGGCACATTGTTTATTTATAAATGTGACAGGCAATATGATATTGATGATATTATACTTTGCGAATACGGTACTACGGTGGTGGGGCTTGAGATGCTTCGGGCTGTAAACGAAGAAAGTGCGGAAGAAAACAGAAAGCTGGCGGTGATTAAATCAGCAATTGGTACGTTGTCTTATTCGGAAATGGAAGCGGTAGTTCATATTTTTGAGGAACTGAACGGCATGGAGGGAATTCTGGTCGCCAGCAAGATTGCAGACAGGGTAGGCATTACACGTTCCGTTATTGTAAATGCGCTCCGCAAGCTTGAAAGCGCCGGCGTAATCGAATCCCGCTCATCAGGAATGAAAGGAACCTATATCAAGGTATTAAATGATATGGTTTTTGATGAGGTTGAAAAGCTGAAAAAGGAAAATATGCGTTAATATGTGAGAATATAAAAGCATACTGAAATGGAAGGTCCGCAGAGTGTACTTTCTATTATTATGAAATAAAGGGATTTATGATAATAATAAGTCCTTTTTTCTTTTTTACTTGTGTTTTTTCATAAATTATTTATAATAATATATGATATGTTAGTTATGTGTGCCTTTGGGGAGGAGCAGTTTATGATTAACAGCAATGTATTTGATTATGTCAATGTGCTGCAGAAAGCAGCGGATGCATCCTGGGTCAGGAACGATGTGCTGGCAAATAATATTGCCAATGTGAGTACACCCGGATATAAAAGACAGGATGTGGATTTTGAAACGCAATTAAAAAGAGCGCTTCGAAGTACAAGATTTAAAACGGTGGACGCCAGAGTTTCCGGCATTAATACTTCGGAACTGAATCCAAGCGTTTATACGGATTCATCCGGTTTTTCCTACAGGCTTGACGGTAACAATGTGGACATTGATACAGAAGGGACAAAGCTTGCCGCCAATCAGATTAAGTACAATGGCCTGATTGACAGTATTAATGAGGAATTTAATAATTTAAAGGCAGTTTTGAAATAGGGAGGATAAAAAGCTATGAGTATTTTTTCGTCGTTTGATATTAATGCGTCGGGTATGACGGCGCAGCGTTATCGTATGGATGTTATTTCTGAAAATG
>CAZDPE010000052.1:0-16317 GCA_964507235.1 uncultured Lachnospiraceae bacterium | reverse complement strand
ACTTTGCCCCCTTCAAAGGGGAAATAAACTTTTCACTTCAGCCTCAAAAAATGAAATACAATTTTTGTAAATAATTATTGACAATCCATTATACAAAGGCTAAAATAGTATGCGTGTGCTTACATTAAGACGTCCGTGTCTCCGGCTTTAATGTAACACCTTGAAACCGATGAATTTAACAGGAGGTGTACATCATGGCTAACATTAAATCTGCTAAGAAGAGAATTTTAGTTAACAGAACAAAGGCTGAAAGAAATAAGTCTATCAAATCTGGAGTTAAGACATCCATTAAGAAAGTAACTGCTGCTATCGAAGCAAATGATAAGGCTGCAGCTCAGGAAGCATTAACCGCTGCTACAGCTACTATCGACAAGGCTGCTTCAAAGGGTGTTTATCACAAGAATACAGCTTCCAGAAAAGTATCACGTTTAGCTCAGGCTGTAAACAAGATGGCTTAATTTTTTATTATAAATATGATTAATTAAACCGGCTCATACCGTCATGTGAGCCGGTTTTTATTCATGACAATAGAAAGTTCGCAAAGCGTGCTTTCTATTGTTATAGTAAACGACATATGTCGTTTCTCATATATTCTCGTTCAATTACAGGAAGAGGTACTCCTGCAATTTCATTATTCTCCGTAGCACCGGACAATATTCCGATATAATTTCCATATCCGTCAAAGATTCCCGTTCCCGACATTCCCGGAACCGCAGCAGCATTGCCATAAAGCATTTCCATTTCGTACTCTTCCAAAAACCTGCTTTTATCAATGACGCTTCCCTCATATAAAACAGGATTTAAACTGTTACTTGCAGCATCAATCAAAAAAAAACGCGTGTTTTCTTTAATATCCTGATAAATTTCCGTCTGTCTGCGCACACATCTAAGCTGAAGGAGTTCTTCATAAGTAAAACCGGATATGGAAATACCGATAAATCCCACATCCGCTTCCCCGCTGACGCCTATTACTCTGCCGCTTTCAGATTTTCCGTTCCAAAAAGTCACATAACCGTCATCATTAAAATACTGCAGCACATGTTTATTAGAAACAATAATAATTTCCTCTTCTGTCATTTCATAAATACTGCCGCTTCCATAATGTCCGTCGCCCTGGATGCGGACACAGCTGCACAGGACATTTTCATAAGCTTTATCAATATTTTCTTCAGTCAAAACAGGAGTATCGGTAAGATTTAAATGAACAAGCGCCTGATAGTCCTCTTCAAATGTTGTCGTCTGTATCAGACGCCCCATTCCCTGCTCATCCGCCCAAACCGTTACCGGAACTGCGAAAGCCGCTATCAAAATCACCGAAAATAAAAAAATAGAATTTTTAATCATTATTTAGGACCTGATATATTAATCGGAAATCAAGCAGAACGATAAGCCGGGTTATGTCGTGAATAATCATCTATCTAGTACTGCCGTTACCGGCAGCATCCAGCGACCTACCTGAAAGCTCACCGGGCCGGTTTTAACGCTTTCTGTTTGGTCTTGCTTCGGATGGGGTTTACATGTGCCCTGCCCGTTACCGTGCAGGCGGTAGTCTTTTACACTGCCTTTCCACCCTTACCACACAAGATTCGGCTGGCGCCGAACTTGCGAAGTTTGCCTTACGGCAAACTTCCTGTCAAATCCCAGTACATTACCGAGCTTGACAAGATTCGGCTGATGCCAAACTTCCTGTCAAATCCCAGTACATTACCGAGCTTGACAAGATTCGGCTGGCGCCGAACTTGCGAAGTTTGCCTTACGGCAAACCTCCCGTGTGGCGGTTTATTTCTGTTGCACTGGCCTTGGAGTCGCCTCCACCGGACGTTATCCGGCATCCTGCCCTGTGAAGCCCGGACTTTCCTCATCTGTTAAACGGCTTCCGGAAAACGGAAGCCGTCATAACAGCCGCGATTATTTGTCCTACTTGATTTCCATTTTCTTATTATACTTATTTTTATTAATATTGCAAGAAAAGAATCACACCGGAAAGCAGCTTCCGCCTATAAATTCCCGGCAGATGGAATTAGAAGGTACATTTTCACTGTCTATTCCCAAAAAATATTCCAGGAATTTCAGGAGTCTTTTTGCCTCATAATATTCCGGTTCTCCTTTTTTTATTCCGAACAGCAGAGGCTCCGCATACTGCTTTAACACTGCCAGTTCATAAATTAAAACAGAATTA
The DNA here is from genome assembly GCA_964507235.1 of uncultured Lachnospiraceae bacterium. GTDB lineage: Bacteria > Bacillota > Clostridia > Lachnospirales > Lachnospiraceae > Suilimivivens. The sequence continues at coordinate 14,138 of CAZDPE010000052.1, read as the reverse complement.
AACATTTCATCTGCGTCTTCCTGGAAAGGAAAAATATAAGCTTCTTCACCTCTTCTTACGGAAGGCCACATTTCAATTGTCCTCCTTGCACTGGTTCCCCTGGTTCTGGCATCCCTTACGATACGCCGAAGAAGCCTGCCATCCGTAGTGGGAATCCTGTTGTGCTCATCGATATTCAGATTGGTCAGAGCGCTGATATAAATTTTAAACTTGCTTTCATCAGGCATGGAATAGGTAGTAGCCGGATTCAGTCCATGAATGCCTTCAATCACCAGAATGTCCTCCGGACCCAGCTTTTTAAAGTTTCCCTTATACTCTCTTACTCCCGTCTTAAAATTGAAGCTTGGCAGTTCCACCGTTTCTCCATTCAGCAGGCGATTCATATCTTCATTAAACTGTTTAATATCGATGGCTTCCAGACATTCAAAATTATAATCTCCATTTTCATCCCGGGGCGTTTTATCACGGTTTACAAAATAATCGTCCAGCGCGATGGGATGAGGAATTTTTCCATAGGTGCGGAGCTGAATGGAAAGTCTGTGGGAAAAGGTAGTTTTTCCGGAAGATGATGGTCCTGCTATTAATACGAACTTTATATCTCCTCTTTCTACGATGGTTTTGGCAATTTCCCCAATCCTGCGTTCAAGCAAAGCTTCCTGCACCAAAATCATGTCACTCATATCACCGTTGCAAATCACATCATTCAAATCTCCGACAGAATCAATACCCATCATTTCCCCCCACATGGAAGAAGTCTTTAAGGTATTGAAAAACTTTTCCCTGGGTTCAAAATAATCAATTTTATCAGGCTCCTCAGCTCCCGGAATCAGAAGAAGAATTCCGTTTTCATAAAACATTAAATCAAAATACTTTAAATATCCTGTGCTGGGCAGCATAAATCCATAGTAATAATCATAATAACCATCCAGACAATATACATTGACAAAAGAACTTCTTCTGTACCGGAACAGTTTTTCTTTATCCAGCATCTTATTTTTCCTGAAAATGGCTCTTGCTTCATCGATAGGATAAGATTTCTTGGTAATAGGCAGATCCTGCTCCACCAGTTTCTGCATTCTTTCATTAATTTTCTTTACCATTCCAGCTGTAAGCTTTTCTTCCATTTTTACATCACAGTAATACCCCTGACCAATGGAAAATTCAATCTTCACCTTTTCTACCTTATCCGCTCCCAGCACATCATATACGGCTTTCACCAGTATCATCAACGCCGTTCTGACATAGGCCTTATGCCCTATAGTATCCTTCAGTGTCAGAAAAGACAATTCACAGTCCTTATGAGCCGTCTTTATCAGCTCCCTGATTTTGCCGTTTTCAAGCACCAGGGCAATCATATTATCATATTGCTCCTGATATTCATTTGCAATTGCTTCGTAAACAGTGCCTTCCGGATACTCCTTTTTTACACCGTCAATTGTAATCGTAACCATGCACGCCTCCTTTACGATTTCCACAAGGTTTCCGCTTTTCTGAAAAGCGCAAGTTCCGAAAGCAGCTCCTGCCTGCGGCTCCTGCTTTTACTGCCGGTTTCCTGTCCTTCCAGTCTGTCCAATATATCCCGCTTTAAACGTATTTCTTTTTGTATGAACTGCAAAAGAACAGGGTGCTTATCTTTCAGCAGCAAAGGCCCCAGCATATCCTGCAGCTGATAAGCCTCTATTTCTCCGCTGCCCTTTCCCTTTCCTTCTGCACTCCCCGCTTTACCATAGACATTACCGTCAGAACCACTTTCATCCCGCATAACCTTCATAAGAGGATAAAATTTCCCGTCTTCTAAAATCATATCTTCTTTTATGAAAATATATCCCTTTTCCCTTAAAAATTTCCGAAAAAAGGGAATCTCCGATTGAGGCTGCAGAATCAGTTCCCGAAAATCAAAGGTTTTTGATAAATCTTTTTCAAGAATATTCATCATAAGACGTCCGCCCATTCCCGCACACAAAAGGGCATCCGCCTCCCCTGTCCGATAAGCCGTCAGCCCATCGGATAAACGCAGGGTTATGTAATCCTGAACACCATATTTCTCAACATTCTCCTTTGCCCGGAGAAGCGGTCTTTTATTTACATCCATAGCAAGCACATGGGGCGATTTCTTTGTCTGCACCAGGTAAATAGATACATACCCATGGTCACAGCCCACATCACACACCCTGCTGCCGGGAGATATCAAATCGGCCGCTGCCTGCATTCTTCTTGTAAGTTCCACCGTTTTGCTCATAAAGACCCATTCCTAATCGAGATAATCCTTCAGCTTACGGCTTCTGCTGGGATGACGGAGCTTACGTAAGGCCTTTGCCTCAATCTGTCTGATACGCTCTCTTGTAACATTAAATTCCTTACCAACTTCCTCCAGAGTTCTTGCCCTTCCGTCGTCAAGTCCGAAGCGCAGGCGAAGCACCTTCTGCTCCCTGTCAGTCAGGGTGCTTAAAACCTCCACCAACTGTTCCTTCAGCAAGGTAAAAGCAGCCGCATCCGCCGGAACAGGCACATTATCATCCTGAATAAAATCTCCAAGATGGGAATCCTCCTCCTCGCCGATAGGAGTTTCAAGAGAAACAGGCTCCTGGGAAATCTTTAGAATTTCCCTTACTCTTTCCACCGGGAGATTCATTTCCTCTGCAATTTCTTCAGGGGTGGGTTCCCGCCCAAACTCCTGAAGGAGCTGTCTGCTGACACGAATCAGCTTGTTAATGGTTTCCACCATATGCACGGGAATTCTGATGGTTCTTGCCTGATCTGCAATCGCCCTTGTAATAGCCTGACGAATCCACCATGTTGCATAGGTTGAAAATTTATATCCCTTACGATAATCAAACTTTTCCACAGCCTTAATAAGACCAAGATTTCCTTCCTGAATCAAATCAAGGAAAAGCATGCCTCGTCCCACATACCGTTTTGCAATGCTGACCACCAGACGAAGATTGGCTTCTGCAAGACGTTTCTTCGCATCCTGGTCACCCATTTCCATCTTTTTGGCAAGCTCAATTTCTTCTTCCGCACTAAGAAGGGGCACCTTGCCGATTTCCTTCAGATACATTCTGACCGGGTCCTCAATGCTGACGCCGTCCGGAACCGAAAGGTCGATACTTTCCATATCCACTTCGTCTTCTTCGGAAAGTATAATTTCTTCACCATCTACATCATCGCCCTCTGTAATGCGAAGCACATCTACATTGTTCTGCTCCAGAGTTTCCAGAATTTTATCAAATTGTTCCTCTCCTAATGCCATATCAGCAAAAAAATCATTGATTTCCTGATATTCCAAAACATTTTTCTTTTTCTTGGCAATTGCTAAGAGACTTTTCAGTTTCTCATCAAATTTTGCCTGTGTGTTTTCATCCATTGTGAGTTCCCATCCTTCCTAATTTTCTATACAGTATTTACTTTAATCAAGTGAAATATGCGTTTTGCTAAGTTCTTCCAGCGCTTTTTTGCCAGCAATTACCTGATTTAATGCATTAACATCACTGCCCAACTGACTGGTAAAATATTCATAGCTGTTTCTTTTTACAGAAAGAATAATGTCGTGAATTGCCTTTTCACGCTCCTGCTTTGTTGAAAGTTCCATAAGCCTGGTGTTAAAAACTCCCGCGGCCAGACGCTGCTCCTCCTCATCCGTAAACAAACTGATTATAGAAGCCGGATTTAGCTCTCCCCTCTCCAGGCCTTCAAAAAGCTTTTCAGCTACTTTCTTATATAATTCCTCGGTAAAATCCTCCGAAGAAATATATTTCCTGATTTTTTGATACAAAGAAGGTTCTTCCACCAGCCAGGTAAGCAAAAGCCTCTGGGACTTTTTCCTGTTTTCTTCCGGATCTGCCTTCTTTTGTATTCCTGACTTTGGTCTTTCCACAGGCTTTGCCAGCCCTGTCTGGGAAGCATAAGATAACACCAGTTTTCTTAGATTCTGAAAGCCAATCTGATATTTATCCGCCACTGCCTGTATATAATTTTCCCTTTCCACTTCTTCAGGAAATCCGCAGAGCTTTTTCGCAATTTCTCTGTAAAATCTTGTTTTGGATTCGGGATCCTTTAAATCATAATCCCGCTGAAGCATCCGCAATTCAAAGAAAAAGGTATTTTCCGCCTGTTTCATCCGTTCCTCAAAGGCTTCCGCCCCTTTATTCTTTATAAATTCATCTGGGTCTTTGTAAGGCTCCAGATTCAGTACCTTTCCCGTAAGCCCCGTTTCCTTTAAAATGCTGATGGCGCGCAGGGCCGCCGTCACACCGGCTCCGTCACTGTCATAAGCCAGAATAACCTCTTCCGTATAACGTTTCAGCAGTGATGCCTGTCCTTCTGTAAAAGCCGTTCCAAGGGACGCTACCGCCTGCGGAAAGCCCGCCTGATGCATGGCAATCACATCCATATAGCCTTCACAGAGAATCACATTGCTCTTTCTGGCTGTTCTTGCAATATTCAGCCCGTATAAATTCCTGCTTTTATCAAAAACCATAGTTTCAGGGGAATTCAGATACTTGGGCTTTGCATCCCCCATCACTCTTCCTCCGAAACCGATAACTCTGTGATTAATATCCTGTATGGGAAACATCACTCTGTTCCAGAACTTATCATGCATTCCATACTTTTCATCAAAGCTGGCAAGTCCTGCTTCCTGCAGAAGCTTGTCCTCATAGCCCTTTCCCTTCAGATACTTCACCAAATCATTACTCGTCATATTTGCAAAGCCAAGACCGAACTTCTTAATTGTTTCATCAGAAAGCTGCCTGCCTCTTAAATACTGGTAACCGGCTTTTCCCCTTTCACTGCGAAGCTGGTAAAAAAAGTATTTTGCCGCCTCCTTATTAACTTCAAGAAGCCTTGCTCTCTTACTTTCTTTTTTGCGCATTTCTTCGCTGTATTCCGCCTCCGGCAGGGAAACTCCCGCTCTCTGCGCTAAAAACCTTATCGCCTCCTGAAAAGAAAAGTTTTCATACTCCATAATAAAAGTAAAAACATTTCCTCCTGCTCCGCAGCCAAAGCAATAATACATCTGCTTTCCCGGAGATACGGAAAAGGAAGGCGACTTTTCATTATGAAAAGGACATAGTCCGAAATAGCTGCTTCCCTTTTTCTGAATCTTCACATATCCGGAGATTACGTCCACTATATCATTTTTCATACGTATTTCTTCCACAATCTCATCCGGATAATACATACTCGCTCCCTATCTCATCCATGCCATGACCTGGGGATATAAATTTCTTCATATTTGGCAATGGCAAACCGGTCTGTCATGGCACCTATGTAGTCACATACAATTTTTTCCTCGGGCTCACCCTTTTCAATAAGTGCAATCAATTCATCCGTTAACAGCTCCAGATGATGGCGGTAATAGCTGTATAAGGTCTGCACCAGCATTTCAGCCTTTCCCTCTTCGCTTTTCGCCTCTTTATTCTGATAAACACGTTCAAACATAAACTGTCTGAGAGCCTTCATAGCCTCTGCTACCGGCTCCGACATGATAATATCATTTTTACCATAGCTGGTACTTACAATATCATGAATAAAATGGTCAAGGCGTTCTCCTGTGGTATAACCGATTACATCACCGATTTTCTTTGGAATATCCTTCTCCGTTAAAATCCCCGCCCTGATAGCATCATCCATATCATGGTGCATATAAGCAATCTTATCAGAAAATCTGACTATTTTCCCTTCCAGCGTGGCAGGCATTCCCTTCGTCTGATGATTCAAAATGCCGTCACGCACTTCAAAGGTCAGGTTCAGTCCCTGCCCTCCCTTTTCCAGCAAATCCACCGTCCGCACACTCTGTTCACTGTGTCTGAAGCCGTATGGACAGACTGCATTCAAAGCCCTCTCACCCGCATGTCCGAAGGGCGTATGTCCAAGGTCATGACCAAGCGCAATGGCCTCTACCAAATCCTCGTTCATACGCAGAGCTTTGGCAATTGTTCTGGCATTCTGGGAAACTTCCAAAGTATGAGTCAGCCTGGTTCTGTAGTGGTCCCCTTCAGGAGTCAAAAATACCTGAGTTTTATCCTTCAATCTCCTGAAGGATTTGGAATGCAGAATCCTGTCCCTGTCCCTTTGATAAACAGGACGGATATCACACTGCTCTTCCGGCCGCAGTCTGCCTTTTGAATCCCGGCTGTGGGCCGCATAAGGACTTAAGCATTCATTTTCAAGCTGTTCCAGATTTTCACGAATATTCATAGATAACTCCTTCACTTAAATTATTCTGCACAGGCTTTCCATTTCCTTTTTTTATCTGCAAATATCATAAATAAATTCTGCGCACTTTTCCACGGCTTCATAAGCAGTTTTAAGCGGCGACATTTGAAATACATGCCACATTCTTTTGTATACGTCTATCTTAACGGATACATTTTCCTTCACCATTTTTTTATGCAGCGCCACCGAATCACTGAGCAGGATTTCATTGTCCCCTGCCTGAATATAGGTCGGCGGAAATCCTGCAAAATCTCCGAATAAAGGTGAAATAAACGGGTTTTTCAAATCCTCACCGGCGGCATAATTCTGAATCATCCGCTCCAGATACGCTTCATTCAGAACAGGGTCCAATTCCATTCTGGATTCATGGCTTTTCCCTGAGGAAGTCAAATCAGTCCATGGAGATAAAAGCACCAGTCCTCTGGGCAGCAGCCTCTTTTCTTCCTTCAACTTAAGGACAAGGGATAAAACCAGATTTCCCCCTGCTGAATCTCCCGCAACAATAATATCCCTTGCACCATATCCAAGCAGCATCAGATAATTCCATACCTCCATAGCGTCCTGTGCCGCAGCGGGATAAGGATGCTCCGGTGCAAGCCTGTAATCAAAACAAAGCACATCCATGGAGGTTGATTCCGCCAGCTTTGTGGTAAGAGTTCTTGCATAAACACTGCTTCCTGTGGAATAACCGCCTCCATGGCAGTATAAAATCACATATTTTTTCATGTGAACTCTGTTCACACAAAGCCATTCCGCTTCCATATCTCCTATGGAAAAAGGCGTAATCGTTACATCCTTCACATTTCCAAGCAGCGCGCCCACATGATCCTGGGAATGGCGGTGCTTTTCAATATCAGGATTGTCAATCATCCCATGTACTTTCCTAATCAGGCTCATCATACTCATATTTACCGCCTCCGGAGAAGGCTTTTTATTTAACAGCTTTTTCGGTTTTATCGCCATATTTCCTCCATTTATCATCTTACTGTCTTTTCAGGCGTTTCCATGCGATGAAAAACACCGTTCTTTGCGGATAGTGTAGCACACTTTCCCACTTTTGTGGTATACTAATCAAAACTTTCTATATATCATGTATCATATTTGCCGGAAAGAACAGGTTCCGGCAGGACAGGAACTGCTTTTATGTTAAATCAAAATACTGCCGGCAGCAGCCGTAAAACAGAAAGAAAGGTCTGGTATAAACTGGACTTATCGGCAATTGTATACCCTACCCTGCAGAGAAGGGATTTTTCTTCCGTTTACCGTCTTTCCGTACTTTTGAAAGAACCGGTAAAACCTGATATTCTCCAGCAGGCTGTGGATATTGCTCTTGTGCGCTTTCCCACTTATAAGACTGCCATCCGGAAAGGTTTGTTCTGGCGTTACCTGGAGCCCAACCACCGGCCCGGCCCCTTCGTGCAGAAAGATGTCCGCAATTTCTGTATGCCCATGCCATTTAAAGCAGGCAGCAGATATCTGCTGCGTATCTACTATTACGGCTGCAGAATTTCTCTGGAAGCCCATCACAGCCTGGGCGACGGAAACGGCGGCATGTATGTGCTTCAAACCATCACTGCCGTCTACCTAAGACTTCTGGGACATAAAATTTCAAACGGATACTTTGTGAAGGACGTAAATGAAACACCTGACCCGGAAGAACTGGAAGATGCATATATGCGATATGCCAACGCCAAGGTTTGCCCCAAAAGACCCGGCGAAAAAACCTATCGTGTCAGAGGCACAAAAGAACCCTTTTATACTTTTAATGTCATTGAAGGCATTATGTCGGTACAGGATGTCATGACGATTGCCAAAAAATATAATGCCACCATTACCGAATATTTGAATGCGGTACTCATTTATGCTCTTTATCAAAAACAGATATCCGAATGGCATCTGCGCCTCAGGCCGGTAAAAATCGCCATGCCCGTGAATCTGCGCCGTTTCTTTCCTTCCAGAACCATGCGCAATTTCATTACCATGGTATATCCCGGCATAGATCCCAGACTTGGGGACTACAGCTTTGAAGAAATAGTAAAACAGGTGCATAACTATATGCGCTACTATATCAGCGAAAAGTTTCTCCGGGGAGATATTACCACTAACGCCAACACACAAAGAAACACTTTTATCAGAATTGTACCTCTTTTTATAAAGGATTTTGTAGTCAGGCAATTCTATACCCGGGTTCAGGACAAAAATTCCTCAGCCGGACTTACCAATATGGGCGCCATAAAGGTTCCTGAGGATATGAAGCCTTATATCGAGCGGCTGGATATCTATATGGGACAGCCCTTTTCCTCCCGGACGAATTGTGCCATTGTAAGCTTTGAAGACACTCTTACCATTAACTTTGCCAGCAGCATCATTGAATCGGATGTGGAAAGATATTTTTTCAGAAAGCTTATACAAGACGGTATTCACGTAACCATAGAAAGCAACAGAACCTGACAGAAAGGAATATTATTATATGTCATATTGTGTAAACTGCGGAGTAGAACTGGAAAAAACACTTGAAAGATGCCCCTTATGCAACACGCCGGTTATTAATCCCAATGAGTTGCAGAAAATAACGGCGCCCACTTATCCTTACCCAAAAGAAAAGGGGCAGGTGGATGCAGTAAAGAAAAAGGACCTTGCAATCCTGACTTCGGTAGTTCTGACCGCTACCTCCCTGTGCTGTCTTCTTCTCAATATTTTTGTTTTTTCAGGAACTCACTGGTCCCTGTTTATCATCGGGGCATGCCTGCTTTTGTTTGTAATCATATTCCCGGCAGTCATTTATACCAAGCTGCCTGTATACATTTCTCTTGCTTTTGACGGTGCTGCCACAGGCTTTTACCTTTACATGATTACCTTCAATACGGCAAATGACAGGTGGTTTTTGTCCCTTGCACTTCCTATCACAGCCCTTGTTACCATATTGGTGGAAATTTTTGCTTTGCTGCTGCGCACTTTTCCTGTTTCTTTTCTCACTACCGCTTTATATTTCTTTGTGGAAATTGCCCTGCTGTGCGTGGGACTGGAGCTGCTTATCGACAATTACTGCGGCGTCCCCCTTCAGCTTGTGTGGTCCGCCATTATCCTGACCATATGCGGTGTAATAGTAATAACCTTACTTACCATACTTTCCAAACAAAGGCTCCGCGATGCCGTCCGCAGAAGGCTGCATTTTTAATACTTATCCTGAAAATCCGTTCCGGTTTCGCCCTGCATCTTCTGTATGTATTTCTCAGGCTCATCCCTCATCTTAAGCAGGGTATCAAAAGCAAGCAGAAGCATTCTGTCACCATTTCGTTTCGTGCCTGCGGTATCTCTGTCAAGCCATGCCTTAAAATGATCGATCTGCCACACCATGATATCCACTGCCGTATAGCCGCATATCTTAGCCTGACAGGCAAAATTCCCGTGTTCCATGTAATAAACAAATTCCCGGCAGATTTCTTCATCGTTTATCAGCTTTTCACAGAATGCACCGGCAAAAGACTCATTCTCTCCCGCATATTTGCATAATTCTCTTACAAAGCTTTCTATTTCCGTTTTTTCCATTTTTTCTCCTGTCTGAATACTTTCATATAGTTCAAAGGCGCAGCATTTATAATAAACCAAAATGTCTGCACGCTTTCCAGATTCCATCCTCCATAAGCGGAGCGGTCACATAATCCGCTTCCGCCTTTGCCGCCTCAGAGCCGTTTCCCATGGCAACTGCCATACCTGCCGCCTTCAGCATCCCAATATCATTCACACTGTCCCCAAAGGCAAAGGTATCTGCCTGGTTTATGGAAAGCAGTTCACAGACCTTGATAAGCCCCGTTCCCTTATGATATCCCCTGGGCACCAGTTCTACTACCTGAGAATTGTGCACCATAAAATCATAATATTCTTCCAGGGCAGCAAAACATTCTTCCTGTCCTTTTTCCTCCATTGCACAGGAGAACTTGGAAACCTCCCATTTTCCCCACTCGCCGGAAATGCTGAGAAGCTTATCCCCCATTTCGGCCTTTAACTTTCTTCCATAATAATCCTCTCCGAACTCTGACTCGTCCAAATACAAATATTCCCGTCCCTCCAGTATCGGCCGGAATCCATACTGCCGTACAGTCCGGATGGTATGCTCCACAAGTTCTGCGTCCAACCTCCGGTAAAACAGAGTTTCATTTCCATATTCAATCATCGTTCCGCAGCCCGACACAACTCCGTCAAATCCAATGCCAAGAAGCTCAGGGTTCTGTATATAGGAGCGGCAGCGCCCACTGCACAAAAAAGCCAGATGACCGTTTGCCCTGATTGCCCTGATTGCCTTACGGGTGCTTTCAGGAATGATATTATCTTTATTCCATATGGTTCCGTCTATATCAAAAAATGCAGCTTTCCTGTTTCTCATGTTTTCACTCTTTTCTTTCCTGTCTTTCAATAAATGTAATCGCATATTCTGAAATCTTTGTGGGTTAATGGTATACTGCATCCTCCGCAATTATTTCTCATATCCATTTCTTTTTGGCTATTACAGTAAATTCTCATAAAACACTACCATTTGCCCATGCAGAGTGTTCATCGAATTTTCCAGAATAATACTATTGCTAATTTTTGTGAATGGGTGAAAGCAGCTACATATCAACTTCCCATTCGTTTTTGATAAGCATCTCATTATAAGATTAAAAAAAAGCCTTGAAAAATCAAGACTTTCTTTTAAAAATCTACTGCGGAAGATGGGACTTGAACCCACACGAGCGCAATGCTCACAAGATCCTTAGTCTTGCTCGTCTGCCAGTTCCGACACTTCCGCACGGAAACCCAGTAAATTATGAATTTATCCTTTGTCTGCGCAAGATTTTTTTAGGTTTCTGCTCGTAAAACTACCCGATTTAGAGAAAGTAGTCTGACGAGTCGCTATTTAGTTCTTGAACAACTTTATTATCGCTAATCTTACGAGAAAAGTAAAGCCTAAATATTAACTTTTTGAGAAGAAATTTCTTCCCATTCCTGTTTTACAGCGTTTTCATCATAGCCAGTAGGCATTTCCATAATCGCTCATTGCCTTTAAAATAAAGTCACAAGTTTAAAGAAAAAATTAAAACAACTGCTGCCCACTGGAAACCATCTCTATGGCAGCAGTTGTTTATTTTAAACGCTAAAAGTGGGCTTGTTTTCCTTAATCCGGCTGTTCATAGGTCAGCCTGATATAACGGCTGTTATTCGGTGTTTTACTCATCTCCACAGTAACACCATCTCTTTTAAGCTCAAACCGCAGATTATTGATTTCTCTTGAAAGGCGGTTCGGGGCAGATGGAATCTTTACATCGTCTTCAACTTCGGCAAGTGCTACTAATTCATTCAGTTTATTGGAAAAATACTGCATTGTACTTTCCCATTCATAGTTGTTTTCTTCAAGAAAAATTACAATCACCGCAACCAAATCAGGGTTTTTCTTAAACTGTTTTAACTGGCTGTCCAACATAGCGCCATATCGCTTACAAAAGACTTCTCCCTGTCCCTTTTCCCACGCCTCACAGATACAATATCCATAATCATAGAATGCAGGCATTCGTATATCCCGTCCGTACCTATCAGCAATGCAAGGTTTATAATTTTCCAAAGCTTCTGACAGAATATTTACCATACCGCCCCAGATAGCCGGACAGTCCTTCTTAAATTCTTCCATTAAAGATACCTTTTCATCAGCAACGCTTTCCTCATTCACGGGCTTTTCCAAAGTCAAAACAATGCTTCTGCTAAGCATATCCTCATTTTTTATTACTTCATGAATGCCATTTAAGATAATCGGCTGACAGATATCGTAATCAATCGTTTCATTATCCGTATAGAGTTTTCTGCGCCGTTCCCTTATGCCTGTTACATATCCGCAAAGAGTATCACTCGTTGATGAGGATATCGTTGCGAGGTTGTCAATCGCTATCAAGTAGTTTTCCTGGAACAGCAATACCCATTCGCTTTCCCTGCGTGGACACAAATTCGGTCTGCTATCGCCCACAGGGTCAATTAAGGCTTTGATAAATATACACATGGTCGTTTTCCCAGAACCCTGCTCTCCATTTATTACGAGGCAAGGGTGTTCAATATCTCCGATCAGCAAGGTAAGAAGATAGGCAATAAATACAGCTCTTTCACTTTCGGGTACTCTGCAATACTTAAAAATCCTGTTTATGTCAGCATTTTCCATATCAGGCAAGGGAATCACGCCTTTTTTTGAGTGCTTATAAAAATGTCGATAGGCTTTAAGCCCCATAGAAAAGGGTAATAGCCTGTTATTTTTAATAACAAAGTAAGCATCTGCCCTATTTGCCGTATCAATCCATATTTCATTATCTCTGTGTATATAACGGTTCGGAATTTTGGTCTTTTCCTGCTGTATTTCGATATCCCCTTTGAAGCTGCGAATACAGTTTTTGATAGGGGTGGCTGATATTACCATTCCGCATTTTTTCCGATACCGGCTGGTGATAATACTGATGAATTTATCACTGTTGATGGAAACATCTTCCTTTCCGTCCGCAGTAGAAATCGTTGCGAGAATGCCTGAATCAGTTTTTTTGTAATAAAAGCCATTCTCTATAATGTCAAAAAGTGCTTTATAATCTATATCAGTCATATATTTTATCCTCCTTTACTGGATGCCAATATAAACCTATGGGAAATCATGTATCCAAATCCCGTTTATAAGTTTCTTATGCTGATTCAGCGATTAAGAGGAATGCGCATTCCTTATTACTGAGTTTATTATAACAGGAAAGCAGTAACAAATCTATTGACATACTAACGAAAATAGGCATTTTTCGGCATTTTCAAAAATCAGGGCAATCGCCCATTCACTTAATGGCGAGTTTCCCTAATTTTGTAAAAAAAGTTGCACAAAACATACGTTCCTTTCTGAAACGAAAAAAGATACGGAAATAACCACCGTTATCTCCGCACCTCCCAAACCCTTTACGATCGCTTTTTTTGAGCAAAGGCACACTCTATTTTACTTTATAAACATCTTTCAGGACACGTTTGCTCCGAACATAACGTACCGCAGGATAGGCAAATATAAGAGCAGTAAATATCAACCCCAAAAGCACGGCAGAGGACGTAAGGGAAATCAATAAATCCCCAATCAGAAAGCATACAATGTTAATCCAAAATTCCCGGAAAGATATGTATATAACCGTAAATATCATCTTTTTATCTTCTTCCAATCCCATTTTAAGCACACGAAACCAATATATCCATAGTGCAAAACAGCCAATAAGGACAAGCACGCTCATACCCCATAAAGCCCCATTGCTCCATCTTCGGTTACTGACCATTGCATACCATATAAACAAAGCGAGTATTATCATCTGTATCAAATTACTTTTATTCAACGCATACTCCCGTGAAAACTTATAGTGCGGAGTCGATATATAATCGGACGATTTCAACAGTGTATGAAATTTTATACACGCAAAGACTGATAACGCAAAATACAATATCGGATATATGTAGGTGAATATGTTATAATCTGAATAGTCATATCGTATTTCAGCCATAATATATGGAAGTAGAGAGCTCGTAATAAGCAATAATCCCCATGCGGTCAGTACAACGCTGAAAGAAAGCCATTTCATCTGGGAAACAGTCAATTTCTTCTTCGTCTCTTTGCTTTCTTTCTGAATGTTTCTATCGTTTTCTGGTTCTACACGAGTTCCACATTTTGGGCAATACTTCATATCCGTTACATCTGCACCACAATTTTTACAAAACATATTTTTCGCCCCCTTTATTTTCTGCGAGATATATCACAATTTCCTACTCTAAATCATCAAAATACCCGCCCTCGGCTTCATCGTTTCTGATTATCCCATCAGCAATGAGCTTTGATACTCTTAAATATTCCTCCTGCGGGTCGTAGACATAGTGACCGCAGGGTGAATCCGGCTTTA
>CAZDPE010000051.1:0-16369 GCA_964507235.1 uncultured Lachnospiraceae bacterium | reverse complement strand
GTAAAGTGGATCCTGAAAATGTAATAGATAAAACGGCCATTGTCCTGGCCTGTACAGGACTGACTTGGGACTTGAGAATCCAGGCAGTGAAGTTTAATAAAAGTAATGAGAAATACAGAATTACCATTCAGGATTATTCATCGATATATGGATCTGATACAGATTATACGGCGGGCGTAAACAGGCTCAATGCGGATATTGTATCTGGAAAAGTGCCGGATATTCTTGTACTGAGTACGGATATGCCTGTAGACAGCTATATTTCCAAAGGCCTGTTTGAGGATTTGAAACCATATATTGAAAATGATGAAAGCCTGGATATTAATAACTTCATGCCGAATATTGTGGAAGCTTTTTCTGTGGAGGGAAAGCTGTACCGTCTGGTACCTTCCTATTCAATCAGTACAATTATTGCAAAAACCTCCGATGTGGGGGAGGAAAGAGGATGGACGATCCAGGATGTCAATGCGCTGATGGCTTCAAAGCCGGAAGGAACCCAGCTGTTAAACTATGTGGACAGAAATACGATGATGTTATACTGCATGAATCTTGCGGGCAATCAGTTTGTAGACTGGGAAACAGGAAAATGTAATTTTAGTTCAGACAGCTTTATCGAAATGCTGGATTTCCTGAATCAATTTCCGGAAACGGTGGACAGCGCAGTTTATACAGATGATTATTGGGAGCATTATGACAGCTTATGGTGGGAGGGCAAGGTAATTGCCCAATTATATACAGTAGCTAATTTCACGGATTTCAATTATGTTGCCAAAGGAAGCTTCGGGGAGCCGGTTACCATGATAGGCTTTCCGTCCAGTAATGAGGATGGATCTGCAATTATGCCGGATATGCAGCTTGCCATGTCTGCAAAAAGTTCGAATAAAGAGGGCGCTTGGGAATTTTTAAGATATTTTTTGTCTGATGAATATCAGGATGAGATAAACTACGGTTTTCCTGTAAGTATAAAAAGACTGGATGAACTGGCAGAAAAGGCGACCCGGAAGTCTACCTATACGGATGAAAATGGAAATGAAGTGGAAACGGATGATTATTATTATATAGACGGCGTTGAATTGATCATCGAGCCGATGACGGAGGAGGAAGCGGAAAAATTTAAAGAAACGCTGTATAGTTTTACTCAGGTTTATAATTATGATGAAAATCTGATTCAGATTATCCAGGAGGAAACGGCTTCCTTTTTCAGCGGACAGAAGAAAGCTGAGGATGTTGCGGAAATCATTCAAAGCCGTGTACAAATATATGTAAATGAAAACAGATAAAGTATAATTTGACGAAAACAGGGTATAAAATGTTTTTAAATTGATATTTATTATGTTATAATTGAGTTTACCGGAGGAATATCCGGTAAACTTTTTTATGGAGTACGATATGAAAAATATTAAGACTAAGAAAAGTCTTTATGGGAAAATGCTTCAGATTACGCTGGTACCTATTTTTTTTCTGGCATTGGTAATCACCTCTTTCAGTGCACAGAGTTTTGCCAATGCGTTAAATGACGAAGTAAAAAAAGGGCTGATGGATTTAAGTTCAACGATACTGACTCTTTATGACCAGCTGTATCCCGGCGATTATCAGAGTTTTATCCAGGACGACGCTCTTTATATGGTAAAAGGAGAGCATCAGATTAACGGTGATTTTTCAATCATTGATACAATTAAAGAAAATACGGGCGTTGATATAACCTTTTTCTATCAGGATACCAGAGTAATCACAACCCTCTGCGGGGAGTACGGTGAGCGCATGATAGGGACAAAAGTAAACTCCGTTGTAATAAAAGACGTGCTTGAGAACCGGCAGCCGGCTTTTTATCCGGAGGTTTCCATCGGTGAACAGAATTATTTTGCTTACTATGCACCTCTTGTGAACAGCGACGGAAGCTGCGCCGGCATGCTTTTTGTAGGCAGGCCCACTAAGTCAGTCTATATGAGTATGTGGAGGACGATTCTTCCTATCATTTTTCTGGGAGTCGCGGCAATGCTCCTTGCAGGAGCCTTTGCCGTGCGTTATTCTCATAATCTGGTGCAGGCGATTACCGGAATAGGGAAATTTCTGGAAAGGGTTGCTAAGGGAGAACTGAATGAAAATCTGGATTACAAGGTTTCAAGACGGGAGGACGAACTGGGAGAATTGGGACGCCATGCGGTATATATGCAGAAGTCGCTCATCGAGTTAGTGGAAAAAGACGGCCTTACAGGGCTTTTTAACCGGCGCAGCGGTGAAAAGAAACTGCAGCAGGCGCACAGGGACAGTTTGGATGGAAAAAGCGAATTCTGTATTGCACTTGGGGATATCGATTTCTTTAAAAGGATCAATGATACCTATGGGCATGAATGCGGCGATGTGGTGCTGGTACATCTGGCTCAGCTTATGAGGAGGTATCTGGTGGGAAAAGGCGTTGTTTCCAGATGGGGAGGAGAAGAGTTCCTGCTGATTTTTACAAAATGCAGTTTGGAAGATGCGAAAATAATCTTGGAAAAATTTATGCAGGAAATCAGGAAAACGGATATTGTTTATAATGAAAACACTAAAATCCGTGTTACCATGACCTTTGGAATCTGTCAGGGCAGCGCGGATAGTGTTGATACCATTCTGCGGGAAGCAGACGGTAAGCTATATGCAGGAAAAAACAACGGGAGAAATCAGATTGTGCAGTAAAGATGCCCGTCAAATTCATGGAACAGGCTTTCTTCCTGTTTCTTCATAAAAATGACGGCATCCTTTTCGCCGAAGGATATTTCAAACCTGATGGAACCAACATAGGCATCAATAATATGAATTTTGATATACAGCGCTGCATCATCAAGCCATGCGGCGCTTGCCGCATAATTCAAATTGTAAACAGGGAAAATACCTGTTATAAGCCTGCCGAAACCAAATTGAAAAGAATAAGCTTTATTCTGTAAAGTAAAGTGTAAGGTTCCCACAGAAAAAGAACTGCCGGGACTTTTTTTATCCGGGCGGCCGGAAGACTGGCCGGGCATCTGCCCTCCGGGTATAAATTCAAAGGAGATATTTGAAAATCCCATTGGATTTTCCTGCGCCAGATAATTTGTATTATTAATTTCAGCCATCATAGGGGAAAAGGTATTCCCTTTTACCGGCTCTAACTGCAGATTGGACAGGACATCTGAATCATAATTGCAGGCATCTGCATTTATCGGAAGAGGAGCGTCGCTTATAAAGGGAAGGATTTCTTCATAAAGCGCATCATAAATGAGCTGATTGCCGCCGCTGATTCCCTGGGTATCTGCAGTGGTAACGCAAATCATATCCTGCCGGGGAAGAAAAATGATCAGCTGGCCTCCCATACCATAGCAGACATAACCTCCTTTTTGATTTTGCCAGAATTGATACCCGTAGCCGCAGGCTTCGCTTAAGACAGGAGCAGTCATAACGGTATCCGTTAAATGGGAGGTGGCTGTTTCCAGGTATTCGGGGGAAATAAGCTGATGCTCATTGATACGGCCCTTATGATGAATCAGGTAGCCGAATTTCATCAGATCCATGGAAGTCGCCACAAGACCGCTTCCGCCAAGGGAAACTCCGAAGGGGTCGGTAATCATATAGGATTCTTCAGATAGTCCTATTTCCGCCAGCTTTTCCTTCATATAAACAAGCATGGGCCTGCCCGTCAGACGCTCAACCAGGGCGCAGAGAGTGTGTGCGGAAGAGGTATCATAATGAAAAATTCTGCCGGAAGGATGAGTGGGAGGAACGGTAAAGAAGCTTTCCACCCAGTCCTTTTTCCCATCCAGCTTATAGGTGGTAGAAGCATGACAGGTGCGCATCATGAGCATATCCTTAATGGTCATGCCGGCAATCCATGGGTGTACGTCTTCGGGAACCTTGTCGGGAAAATATTTTATAATTTTATCGTTCAAGGAGATTTTACCTTCATCCACAAGAAGGGATACAGCAATTGATGTAAAGCTTTTGCTGATGGAAAACATGCGGTGCAGAGTATCTGCCCTGCAGGGAGAGTAATAGCATTCGGCAACCAACTTGTCATGATGCAGAAGCAAAAAGCTGTGCATGGGTACTTCGTAACGATTTAATCTGTTTATGAAATCAATAATACAGCCGGACGGAATCCCTGTTTCCTCCGGAAGGGCTTTTTCAAATGTGAGCATTTTAAACCTCCGAATCTGTTTTTATATTGATAGGACAATTTCCGGCTTCATGATAGCATAGATAAAGGAAAATAACAACAGATAAAATTTTATACAGATTTAATAAATATGTTTCAAAATTATCATTTCTATTGTATAATATACCTATATCAGGCCAGGAGGCATTGCCGGAAGGAGAAATGTTTGTAGTGAAAGCGGATACCAATAAAGAAAAAAAGCAGAAAACGATCAAAGCTGAAAAAGGAAAACCTGAAAAGAAACCGAAGATAAAAAAGGAAAAGAAACTGAAAGAAAAGCCGGAAAAAAAGCAGGAAAGAAAATCCGGCGTGATGCTTTTCAGCATCCGGAATAAAATTGTTTTATGCTTTCTAATCCCGATTTTATTCATGATTATCATAGGGGTATCTTCTTACCGGAAGTCGGCGGAAGGTTTAAGCGAAAAGTTTCAGGAGTCTACGGTTCAGACGATCAACATGGCAAAAGAGTATATTGATATGAGTTTTACCTTTATTGAATCGGAAGGGCTGAAATATGCTTTTGACTCTGATGTAAACAAGTATGTGCAGGGGAGCCTGGAAGAACAGCCGCTCGAAAAGAAAACGGCAATGGATAATATTAAATCGGATATGCTGTCTTCCCAGACATCCAATCCCTTTATCAGCAATATACATATTGTTACAAATGAAAATATCAATATGCTGACAACGGGTTCCTCCCATAGCGCGAGCGGCGTCTTTCAGGAATACAAGGAGTGGGCGGCAGCTCCCACACGGGGAATCATAAGCTGGGTTGACAATCATTCTATTCTGGACGAGCCTTTAAAATTGAAGGATTATGATTATATTATGGCTTATCAGATTCTGACCAAATCCAATAACGGCTGTGTTGTTATTGATATTAAGGAATCGGCAATTGAGGAGTTTATCGAAGGACTGGATTTAGGCGAAGGCAGTATCGTAGGCTTTGTAACGGAAGGCGGCAGGGAGGTTATCGCGGAACAGCTTGCAGAGGGAAAAGAGAGCACCCTTTCAGAAGATGAAAGCGTATTTTATGGGCGGGAGTTCTTTTCACAAATTGATGAGGAACATATGCAGGGCTCTGTGGAGGTTTCCTTTATGGGGCAGGAATGCCTGTTCATTTACAGCAGAAGCGAGGATACCAATATTACCATATGTGCGCTGGTGCCTATGAGCGTTGTAACAAGCCAGGCACAAGAAATCAAAAGCCTGACCATGGTTCTTATTATATTGTCCTGTATCATTGCCCTGATAGTAGGCATTTTGGTGGTAGCGGGGATTCAGGCGAATATGAAGCGGATTTCCAGAAAATTTGAGGAGGTTGCAAAAGGGGATCTGACTGTAACGGTTCAAGCGAAAAGCAGGGATGAATTCCAGGGGCTTGCCGGTTCTGCCACACATATGATTACCAATACCAAAAAGCTGGTGAATAAAGTCAGCAATGCAACGGAACAATTGGATGATTCGACCCGGGGAGTTGAAAAGGTTTCGGGTATTATTGATGAATATTCCCATGAGATCACACAGGCAATCGATGAAATTAATGAAGGCGTCGCCAGACAGTCGGCGCATGCGCAGGAGTGTGTGACGAGGACGGATGTCCTTTCCAATGAAATACAGGAAGTCGGACAGGTAGTGGAAAAAGTAGAAACGCTTGTGAATGAAAATGAGGAGATGATTGGACAGGGAATGGAAATCGTCCAGCTTCTGGGAGAACGCGCCAGGGAAACTACTGAGATTACTTCCAAAGTGGGACAAAGCATTGAGTCGCTTAAGAAAGAGTCGGAAATCATTAATACCTTTATAGAAACCATTACTTCCATTTCCAATCAGACCAATCTTCTTTCTCTGAATGCATCGATTGAAGCGGCAAGAGCGGGAGAAGCGGGAAGAGGTTTCGCAGTGGTAGCGGAAGAAATCAGGAAGCTTGCCGATGATTCGGCAAAGGCAGCGGGAGAAATCAGGAACAATGTATCCCATATTATGCTTCAGACTGAAAACAGCGTAAAAAGTGCGGGACAGGCACAGGAAATGGTTGCTCTTCAGACGGAGTCAGTGGAACAGGTAATCAGAGTCTTTGGTGATATGCGCCGCCAGATGAATGAACTTGTGAAAGGATTAAGCGAGATTGTTGTAAGCATGGAGAGGGCGGACGGCGAACGTAATGACACCGTACAGGCTGTTCAAAATATTTCCAATATAATAGAAGAAACGGCAGAGCGTGCGGAGAAGGTTAAGGATATTGCCGGAAAGCTTCTTTCCAATGTTGAAAATTTAAATGCAACGGCGGATGTGCTTGGCGGGAATATGAAAGGCCTGAAAGCGGAGATTTCTGTATTTAAAATTTAAAATACATATCTTATTGGGCATTCATAATCAATCAGTGTATTGAATGGAACAATATTCGTTCCATCAGCGTAATTAATTGATAATTATGGAATTCATACAAAAAAGTAGCAATTCAACTAAATGAGTT
Source organism: uncultured Lachnospiraceae bacterium (assembly GCA_964507235.1). Lineage (GTDB taxonomy): Bacteria > Bacillota > Clostridia > Lachnospirales > Lachnospiraceae > Suilimivivens. The sequence continues at coordinate 9,725 of CAZDPE010000051.1, read as the reverse complement.
GCTATTTTTTGTGGAAAGTGGTGCAATTTGTAAACTCTTACAATATTGAAATACAATATGTGTTTAGTTAAAAAGGAAAAAGCCAAGACTTATTTATGCATTTTCTACAAAAAAAATCTGTTTCCCTTAAATATTTTTCTTTACAAGACATATGGCAATGTGATATCATTTATTTATGATGTGAAAGCACTTACATCTAAAGAAAATATGCAAAAACATAAGGAGGTCTTTTATGAAAAAGAAATTAGTTTCCTTACTTTTGACAGCTGCTATGGTAGCTTCATTAGTAGGTTGCGGCGGAAGCTCTGATTCAGGTTCTTCCGCAGACACAACACAGCAGACAGAAACAACTGATACTGCTGCAGAAACTGCTGACACAACTGAAGCGGCAGACACAACTGACTCAGCAGAAACAGCTGAAGCAGAAATCGAAAAGCCTGAAGAGATTACCATTATGGTTGACGGTACTGTCTTCACAAAGGAAAATGCACAGGATGAGTTTATGGCTAAATTAGAGGAGCTGATTGGAGTTAAGATTAATGTAATCCAGCCTGACCATGATGCTTACTATGATGTAGTCGGACAGACGATTGCTTCCGGTGACTGGCCGGATGTTATCATCCTCAGCGCCACCTATTATGCAGGCTATGCGTCAGAAGGCGTTCTGTGGGATATGTCAGAAGCTTATGAAAATTCCGAATTAAAGCAAAGACAGGACGCAGCCGGCAGCACAAGCGTTATTGACGGTGTCAGGATTGACGGACACTTATATGGTATGCCAGCTACACGTGGTAACGGATGCGTTACCTATGTAAAGCAGAGATGGCTGGATAACTGTGGATTGACAGCTCCTACAAATTATGAGGAGTACCTTGCAATGCTGGAAGCATTCTCTACAGGCGATCCTGACGGCGACGGCGTTGATGGAAATACTTATGGCGTATCGGCAGCCGGCTTTATCGGCAGTGAAGCTCCTTATATCAACTATCTGCCTGAATTTTATCAGGATGCAACTTCAGGCTTTGTAAAAGATGCCAGCGGCACATGGATAGATGGATTTACTCAGGATTCCATGAAGGAAGCTCTTCAGAGATTAGCAGATGCTTATGCAGCAGGCTACATTGATCCTACAACTCTTACCAATGGTACAGCTGACTGCCGTAACAAGTTCTACAGTGATGAATTCGGCGTATTTACATACTGGGCCGGCACATGGGCAACCAACCTGAAGACAAACCTGGAAACTAATGGCCTTGACGGAGAATTGGTAGCGCTTCCTCCTATTGAAGAAGTGGGTGCATACATTGACCGTATTCCTCCGGTATGGTGTATAACATCTACCTGTGAGAATCCTGAAGGCGTGTTCAAATATTTCATTGAAACTATGCAGGATGGCGGAGATGTACAGTTCCTGTGGACATATGGAGTTGAAGGCATCCACTGGTCAACAGCAGCTGAAACATTATTTGAAGGCACAGATAAAGAAAAGGTATATGCTGAAGGAGAATTCCATGGACTTGAAAGCCTTGAAACAGAAGGAACTCAGTATACAAAGGCACATATCGATCCCGCTCTTGCACTTGTAGATCTTGCAAATGATCCTGCAGATACAAGCAGGGCAGAAGAGAATACAGTATCAGCAAAACTCTTCAACGAAAACTGCGTAACTGCTACCCTGGTTCCTTCAACAGATGAAATGAGCCAGTACAATGGTGATTTAACAACGTTAAAGAATCAGTTAGTTGCCAGTGTTGTTATGGGTGAAATGACAGTTGATGACGCATATGCTAAATTTGAATCTGATGGCGGCACACAGTGGTCACAGTTGATTGTTGATTCTTTGAATGCTCAGTAAAAATATTTTTTCCTTAATCTAAGGATGAATGGAATTGTGTGAAGCTATGGTTTTGATTTCCATGGCTTCACATAATTCATACTATTAAAGGTAATCTAGTTTTTTGAAAAGGAAGAATGGGTATGAAAAAAAATAATAACCAATCAGTTACACCTGCCGCAAGCGGTAACAAGAGGTCATTGGGGGCTCGGATTTACAGGTACAGAGGGTTTTATTTAATGTTCCTTCCTGTATTTGTTTTTGCAATTATATTCTTTTATATGCCAATGCTTGGCGTAAGGTATGCATTTACAAATTATAACGGGATTAAAGATCCTACATTTGTGGGATTGGAAAATTTTAAAAAAATGTTTACCATGCCGGGATTTTGGTCTGCGTTTAAAAATACTCTGCAGATCAGCGTTACCGGATTGATACTGAAAACCGGATTTGCAGTTATTGTTTCTATTTTCTTAAATGAAATAATAAATATCCATTTTAAGAAGGTTGTGCAGACGATTATTTATCTGCCTCACTTTTTGTCCTGGGTAGTTACGGCCTCTCTGTTTTCACTGATTTTAGCTCCTACAGGACAGGGACTTGTAAACACGTTCCTGGTTAATTTGGGAGTAGTTGACTCCAGTAATATGATATATTTCCTGGGAAGCTCCAAATGGTGGAGAGGTACATATTATATTATCAGTCTTTGGAAAGAAACCGGTTGGCAGACCGTTATTTTCATGGCTACGCTTGCCGGAATGAATACAGAACTTTATGAAGCAGCATCCATTGACGGCGCGGGACGTTGGGGAAAGATGCGTTATATCACATTCCCGGCACTTGCAAATACAATATTAACTGTATTTATTCTGAACCTTGCAAAGGTTATGAATCTTTTTGAATCAGCCTTTGTATTGCAGAATGATGCCGTACTTGATGTTTCCAACGTTCTTGAAACTTATATCTACTATCAGACCTTTAACAGTGGTGCAATTCCGAACTATGGATATACGACCGCCGTTGGTTTGTTTAAGTCTTTAGTTGGCTGCGTGCTTGTGCTCGTATGTAATCAGTGGAGCAAGAAGGTACGTGATGGCCGCGGAATTGTTTAGGAGGAATAGCGGATATGAGAAGAAGAAAAAAGAAAATATCAGTCTTTTCAATTGTGAATGGTCTTATATTTATTATTTTAAGCTTGATTATCATCATTCCCATGTGGAAGGTACTGGTGGACTCATTTGATTTAAAAACGGCTTATGGTATGAAATTGTGGCCGGAGCAGTTTGGACTTAATGGTTACAGGCTTGTATTCAGTAATCCGACGTTGTATCGTCCGTTATTAGTTTCCGTTCTTACAACAATTTCGGGTACTTTCATTGCGTTGATATTATCTACCCTTGGCGCATACGTGCTGATTCAATGGGATATGCCGGGACGTACATTCTTTGCTAATATGCTGTTGTTTACCATGATTTTCAGCGGCGGTATGATTCCTACCTATTTGGTTTTGAAATCACTGCATTTAACAAATACATTGTGGGTCGTTATTCTGTTCCCTGCGCTTAATGTATACAATCTGGTGCTTATGAGGAATTTCTTTGAGGGTATTCCGGCCAGTTTGTTTGAATCGGCAACACTGGATGGATGTTCCCCGATGCAGACTTTCCTGAGGATTGTGCTTCCGATGTCAAAGGCGGCTTTGGCATCCATCGGGCTTATGTTTGCAGTTACTTATTGGAATGATTATACTCATTACAAGTTATATATTACAAATTCTGATTTATATAATTTCCAGATGAAGTTGAGAGGTATGGTTCAGGGCAGCGATTTGCCTACGATGAGCGGCGGCGTTTCAGAAAATACAATTAAGAATGCGGCTATCATTGTAGTTATCGTTCCGTTTATGATTTTGTATCCTTTCTTGCAGAAATATTTTGTAAAGGGCGTTAATATCGGCGCTGTTAAGGAGTAATTAAAAGATATGGCAGTAATTTACTGGGCCGGTGACTCTACCGTACAGACTAATAATATCACTACTTATCCTCAGACAGGTATCGGCCAGGTGTTTTACCTGTATGTAAAGCCTGAGGTGAAAATTGATAATCATGCTAAAAACGGAAGAAGCACTAAGAGCTTTATAGACGAATTCAGGATGCCTGCGATTTATGACAGGATTACAGAAGGAGATTTCCTTTTTATCCAGTTTGGCCATAATGATGAAAAAATACAGGATCCGGATAGATATACGGAACCTTTTTCAGATTTTATGGTTAATCTTGAAAAGTTTGTGAATGTTGCAAGAAATAAAAAAGCGTTTCCGGTACTGATTACGCCCCTTGAAAGAAGATGCTTTGAAGAAGATGGCAGTTTAGGTCCGGGAGCACATTCGGATTATGTGGAAGCCATGAAGCAGACTGCAGAGAATCTGAATGTGCCGCTTATCGATCTTTATACCATGAGCCGTGAAAAGCTTAGGGAAGCCGGATTGGAAAAATCAAAGGACTGGTATATGCATTTGCCGGCCGGCAAATATCCTTCCTATCCGGAAGGGCTTGTTGATAATACGCATTTAAAGCATGAAGGTGCGGTTGTTTATGCAGGCTGTATTGCCAGGGGGCTGAAAGAATTAGGGGGTATCTATGAAGCCTTACTGGCAGATGGAATTTGAAAAAAGGGCAAAACAGGGTGGCTTAGGAAATTTCCTAAGCCATTCATTCATGATAATAGAAAGTTCGCAAAGCGTGCTTTCTATTGTTTTAAAGCAAATTGGAGGAGAAAAGAAACGTGGAATATTTATGGAAAGCTGATTTGGAAAATGGGACTTTTAAGAATCCGGTTTTGTTTGCAGATTATTCTGATCCTGACGTGATTCGGGCAGGAGATACCTATTATATGACGGCATCCAGCTTTAACTATACTCCGGGACTTCCGATTCTGACATCAAAGGATCTTGTTAACTGGAAGCTTGTTAATTATGCTCTTACTGCGATTGATTATGAGAGATATAAGATTCCCCAGCATTCAAAGGGGGTGTGGGCGCCGGCTATCCGCTGTCATGAGGGCCGCTTTTATATTTATTATGGAATGCCTGATGAAGGATTCTTTATGGTAAGCGCCAAAGACCCTTTGGAAAAATGGGATGATCCGGTGCTTGTTCTTGAAGGGAAAGGACTTATTGATCCCTGCCCTTTCTGGGATGAGGATGGCAGGGCGTACTTGATTCATGGGTATGCGAAGAGCCGCATTGGTTTTAAAAGCTATCTTGGAATTTTTGAGATGACGCCGGATGGAAAGAAGGCTGTTACAGAGGATCATATTTTATATAACGGGGTAGAAACGCAGCCTACGATTGAAGGCCCCAAGGTATATAAGAGAAATGGATATTATTATATTCTCGCGCCCGCCGGCGGAGTGAAAACAGGATGGCAGACGGCGCTCCGTTCCAGAAACATATATGGGCCTTATGAAGAAAAAATTGTGATGCGGCAGGGAAGCAGTATCATAAACGGGCCTCATCAGGGAGGGCTGACAGATACGGTAAACGGAGATGAGTGGTTTATTCATTTTCAGGATAGGGGCTTATATGGACGTATCCTTCATTTGCAGCCGGTAATATGGGAAAATGATTGGCCTGTTATCGGTATCAATGCAGTAGACGGATGTGGAGAACCCTGTATGGTTCATAAGAAGCCGAATACCGGAATTACAGAAGAACCTGCATCCCTGGAAGCTTCTGATGATTTTGAAAGCGATAAGTTAAATCTTCTCTGGCAGTGGCTTGGAAATGGAAGCGACAGCTTTTATTCTCTGACGGAACGGCCGGGATTTTTAAGACTGTATGCATTGAATCCGGCAGGAAAGAAAGATGCAATTCTTTGGGAAGAAGCAAATGTGCTCACACAGAAATTAGTCTGTCCATATTTTAAAGCAGCCGCTTGTATGCACTTTGATGATTTGAAAGATGGCGAACAGGCCGGTATGATCATGATGGGCGGACATTATGCTTATATCGCAGTAAAGAATGTTAAGGGAGCCGAGAAGCTTGTTTTCGGGAGGGCATATGATGCAGCTGACGGAAGCAGGAAGGAAGAAATCAGGGAATTAGAAGATCTATCCGGAGCCGGGAAGCAAATATTTATTTCCTTTGCTATGATAGAGGGCGGTGACGGGCCGGTATTTCAGATGCTTTATTCTCTTGACGGCGAAAATGAAATTGCTGTTGATACAGATTTTATGCCTTCGGATCATACATGGGTAGGCTCTAAAATCGGATTATTTGCAGGTACGTCAGAAGTGTCTGCAGTTGGCGGTTATGCAGATTTTGAATATATTCATGTGAAAGCTGTGTAGAGGTGCAGTATGAATTTACAACAAGCGATTGAGGCGAAAAACCTTAAGGCAGTGACCAGAATTTTGATAGAAGATCCACCCTGCATTGATGATAAGACGCAGGATGGAATACCGCTTTGTCTTTATTCGGCTAAGACAGGGGACCTGGCTATTGTAAAGTATATTGTTGAATATTCCAGGGCAAGTCTGAATACGGTTGATGATAATAACCGTACGATTCTTCATTATGCGGCTATGTCCGGCAATGTGGAATTGAACCGTTATCTGGTTGAAAAAGCAGGTATGCGTATTACTGATGGGGATAAGGAACTTGTGACTCCCTATCAGATAGCTTTTGAAGCAGGTAATAAAGAACTTCTGGATTATTACCAGGAAGTGACAGGCGCAGCCTATGAGGATATGTACCATAATCCTGTTCGCACGGGAATGTTTCCTGATCCCAGTATTGTCAGGGTAGGAGAGGATTTCTATATGGTAAATTCTTCATTTATATTTTTCCCGTGTATTCCCATATCGCATTCAAAGGATTTAATCCATTGGGAAGTGATAGGGCATGCAATTACCAATCCTGAATGGGCGCATCTTGATGAACTGGAGGGTGGGCGGGGATATTGGGCGCCTGATATTTCTTATGATAATGGCACCTATTATATTACTGCTACTTACAGACTGAACGATACAGGAACTGTTTACAGAAGGCAAATTGTAGTTTCCTCAGACAAGCCTGAAGGACCCTATAGCGAGCCGGCTTATATTGAAGAGGATGGAATTGATCCTTCCATTTTTCATGAGAATGGAAGGCATTATATGCTTCTTAACAGAGGAGCCAGGATTTTTGAGCTTTCTGCTGATTGTAAAAAACAGATTTCTGAGGCGAGTCTTTTGTATTATGGAGATTATAAGAGAGCGCCGGAGGGTCCGCATCTGCTGAAAAAGGATGGTTACTATTATTTGTTTCTGGCAGAAGGAGGTACAGGCTCCGGACATCGGATTACGGCTGCAAGGAGCCGTGAATTGATGGGGAATTATGAGCCCTGTCCGTATAATCCCATTATGCGGCAGATGGATGAAAAGGCGGGAATTCAGCGCTGCGGACACGGTAAACCGGTATGCACACAAAACGGCGAGTGGTATATGGTATATCTCTGCGGCAGAATGATAGGTGAGGGTTATAGTATTCTCGGAAGAGAAACTGCGCTTGATCCTGTTGCCTGGACTGCGGATGGATGGCCTGTTGTCAATCATTTAGACGGACCGAGCGTGCTTCAAAAAAGACCGAATCTGCCTGTTTGGAAGCCGGAAGAAAAAAGCGGAGGTAATGGGCAGGAAACAGGGAATGAAGGTAAAGAAGCAGGAATTTTTAAAGAAGGTCTTCCAAAGGAGTTTGTAACACCAAGGCCGCCTGAGGCAGATGCAATTACGTTTAAAAACGGTAACTTGATTTTGAAGGGAAGCAGATTTCCGCTGGCCAGCGTGGATGCCAGAAATATTCTGGTAAGGCGGCAGAGCGCTTTTTGTTTCAGAGCGGAAGCGTATCTTAAGGTGCCGGAGCTGACCTCCGGGCAGGAGTGCGGTATTACCTGTTATTACGATGAAAATACCTGGGTATGCTTATATATATCAAAGCAGGAAAATCAGTATTTTGTTCAGGTAAGGGAACATATAGGAAAAGAAGATATTTTTCATGAAAAAATAATTATTTCCTGTCCGGCGGGGAAAAAGTATTTGCTCGGAGTAGATACGAGATATTTGAATCGAAGATTTTATTATAAAGAGTTAAAAGAAGAAAAAGATTTTATCACAGCAGATGATGAACTGACCATTACCGAGCTTTCTAATGTATATTATCTATGTGATGAAGGGATTCGCATGGGTAAGCGTTTTACGGGAGCTATGACAGGAATTTACGGTTATGCGGGCGAAAAACCGCTATATACGGAATTTATGGATTTCAGGTATATGGTATAGTAATTGCATTAGTAATTCTGCGTTAAAGAAAGGCAGCTTGATTTGACATGGCTAAGAAGATAAACCGAGAGTTATTGTTAAAGGGAAATATGGTGAAAGCAATTCTTTCGCTTGCGATTCCGGTAGTAATTAACAGCTTTTTGCAGACAATGTACAACCTGACTGACACCTATTGGCTGGGAAGGCTTGGAACATCTGAACTGGCGGCTATTAACCTGGTAACACCGGTACAGAACATAGTTATTAATTTTGGCTCGGGAATTACTGTGGCAGGCTCTGTTTTAATTGCGCAGTATTTAGGCGCCGGGAAAGATGAGGAAGCCAGAAGTATGGCTAACCAAATATTTGCCTGTGCCATGATTTTTTCTGTGATATGCGCTGCGTCTGTGGCGCTGTTTACGCCGGCTATTGTGTCCTGGCTGGGGGCGGAAGGAGATACCTGGAAGCATGGCAGGACTTATTTACAGCTGGTAATTCTGGATATGCCGTTTCTTTATATTGTAAATATGTATGCTGCCATCAATCAGGCGCAGGGGGATACGGTGCGCCCCATGTTTCTTAATTTATTCGGTATTACACTGAATATGATATTGGATCCGCTTTTAATGGTGGTATTTCATTTTGGAGCGGCCGGAGCGGCTTTGGCTACGGTGGGAGCCAAAGCTGTACCTGCAGGAATCGCTCTGGCGCTGCTTCACAGTACCAAAAAGGATGTATATCTGAACCTGAAGAAGCTTAAGTTTGAGAAAGACAAGCTGAAGAGCATTTTGGTAATAGGACTTCCTACAGCAATAGGAGGAAGTACCATGCAGTTTGGATTTCTTTTGATGAGCAGAAATGTGTTTAAGTACGGAACCCAGGCTATGGCTGCCTACGGAATCGGTAATAAGGTTAACGGACTGATTACGCTTCCTTCAAACGGTATCGGTTCTGCAGTTGCCACAATTGTAGGTCAGAATGTAGGAGCCAGTCAGTATGACCGTGCAGAGCATGGATACAGGCTGTCAAGAAGAATCAGCGTTATTTTTCTTTTCGTGGGAGGCATGATTTTGTCACGAATGCCTGTGTCTACAGCTATTGTCAGTATTTTTTCCGATGACCCTGAAGTAATAGGGATGGCAGCGGATTTTTTAAGCATTATGGCATTCTGGTGTTTTACCAACGGTGTTTATAATTCCAGTATGGGGCTGTTCCAGGGAAGCGGACATACGGAGGTCACCATGATAGTGGATGCATCAAGACTCTGGATTTTCCGTTTTGCTACTTTGTATGTATGTGAGGTACTGCTTCATATGGGAGTCAGAAGCGTGTGGTATTCGGTGGTAGTCAGCAATGGAATTTCGGCAGTGCTTTTGTGGCTTGTTTACAGGACAGGGTATTGGAAGAAAAAAAGAGGATAGTTGAATAAAATTATTACAAAGCAGAAGAAAGCTCCGTATTTCTCAAAAGAAAAGATACGGAGCTTTCCGTTTGTCTTATTCATGACAATAGAAAGTTCGCGGAGCGTGCTTTCTATTGTTTACAGTATGACGGGCATGTTTGTGCTCTGTGGTGAAAGTCCACTTAGGCGTAG
>CAZDPE010000050.1:16549-16691 GCA_964507235.1 uncultured Lachnospiraceae bacterium | reverse complement strand
GAGCGAGAAGCCCCCGCCTCTATGCGAAGCATAGGCGGTGGGAGTATGTCACAATGGTTTGTTGAGAGTGGAAAGACAGACGATAGTGAAAGAAAGTAACTGTTCAGGACAGCCTCAAACACTTGCTGTTTGAGGCGTAAGA
>CAZDPE010000050.1:0-16449 GCA_964507235.1 uncultured Lachnospiraceae bacterium | reverse complement strand
TTTTCATGCATTTTTGCATCGTATCTGTGAAGGTACTGAACAGATACGAAAGAAAGTAACTGTTCAGGACAGCCTCAAACACTTGCTGTTTGAGGCGTAAGAACATGATTCAGGTGTGCAAAAATGCCATCGCGAAGCGATTTTCATGCATTTTTGCATCGTATCTGTGAAGGTACTGAACAGATACGAAAGAAAAAAGAAAGGAAGAATGGCGGGCGTTTTCGCTTGAAGCCTGGTGCAAAATATGAAAAACAGATTGAGAAGGCTGCGTGTAAATGAGGCTGTGAGAAGTCTTGTACGTGAAAATTCGGTTCAGGTAAATGACCTGATTTATCCGATTTTTATAATAGAAGGAACGGATATTAAGAATCCGGTGGATTCCATGCCCGGAATTTATCAGTATTCCATAGACAGGCTGTGGGAGGAACTGGACAGAGTAAAGGAAAGCGGGATTTTGGGTGTGCTGCTTTTTGGAATTCCGAAGCATAAGGATGAAAAGGGCAGTGAAGCCTATCATGAAAAAGGGGTTGTGCAGGAAGCAGTCCGCTATATCAAAAAGGAATATCCGCAGCTTCTTGTAATTGCGGATGTATGTCTGTGTGAATATACTTCTCATGGACATTGTGGTCTGATTGATGCTTCCTGCGGTAAGGTGCTGAATGACGAAACGCTGCCGCTGCTTGCGGAAATGTCGGTAAGTCTGGCAAAAGCGGGAGCCGATATTATTGCACCCAGCGACATGATGGACGGCAGGGTAGGATTTATCCGTGATGCACTGGATGATGCAGGATTTCAGGATATTGCAATCATGGCCTACAGCGCCAAATTTGCCTCAGCCTATTACTCTCCTTTTCGTGATGCGGCCCATTCCGCCCCGGGCTTTGGCGACAGGAAAACCTATCAGATGGACCCGGCCAACGGAAGGGAAGCCATGCGCGAAATTGCAGCTGATATTGAAGAAGGAGCCGATATGATTATGGTAAAGCCTGCCCTTGCTTATCTGGATGTGATCAAGGAGGCTTCACAGCGTTTTGATTTGCCCCTTGTTATCTACAATGTCAGTGGTGAATATTCTTTAGTGAAAGCTGCCGCCGCTGCCGGATACGTTGATGAAAAAAGGATTGTCATGGAAAATATGATTGCCATGAAGAGGGCAGGGGCAAAGATTATTATCACTTATCATGCACTGGATGCAGCGAGATGGATTAGGGATATATGATCATTCAAATTTTCTGTCATAGAGCAATGCTGCAATCAATACAACAAAGCAGGAACCTGCATTATGAACCAATGCTCCCGTTGTGGGATTGAGGATACCAAATACAGAGCAGGTTACGGCAATAAAATTGATGCACATAGACAGAGTAATGCTGAGCTTGATTGTGGAAGCAGTGGCATTTGCAAGCCTTTTGAGATACGGTATTTTAGAAATATCGTCGCTCATAAGGACAATGTCAGCCGTTTCCACAGCAATATCACTGCCCATGCTGCCCATAGCTGCGCCTACGTCTGCGGCTTTCAAAGCGGGGGCATCATTCACACCGTCACCTATCATGCAGACCTGATTTCCGTTGTTCTGCATTTCATTGATGTATTTTACTTTTTCTTCCGGCAGTAAATCCGCTTTTATCTTCGTAATGCCTGCCTGTGCGGCGAAATAGTCCGCAGTCATCTGATTATCGCCTGTAAGTAAAATTGTGCCGGTATTCATGTCAGCCAGTCTGCTGATAATTTCCTTTGCTTCCGGTCTTAATACGTCGGATAAAGCAAGTATGCCGATACAATGACTGCTGTCTGCGGCAATAACGGAGGCCTTTCCCTGAATGCGCAGTTTTTCCAGTTCATTTAATACCTTTTCAGGAATGGCAATGCCGTTTTGAAGCAGATATTTTTCATTGCCGCAATACAGCTTTATGCCTGATACATTTGCACAGACGCCCTTTTTGTTTTGCATCTGAAAGGAAGCGGCAGCTTTAACAGGTATATTTTTTTCTTTTGCATAGGCTGTGATTGCTTTTCCTGAAGGGTGCCCGCTTCTTGCTTCTGCGGAAGCGGATAAAGAAAGCAAATCATCCCTGCTTATGGCTTCATCCAGTGGGATGATGTCGCTTACTGTAAGATTTCCATAAGTCAGTGTTCCCGTTTTATCAAAGGCAATGGTGTTTACCTTTCCCATTTTTTCAAGGGCTTCCCCTGATTTGATAATAACGCCGTGCTTTGCTGCCTGACCTATGGCAGCCATAACGGCAGTGGGAGTTGCAAGCACTAAGGCACAGGGGCAGAATACTACCAAAACAGTCACTGCGCGGACGATATCCCGGGTCACAAGCCCTGCGATAACGGCAATCAGCAGGGCGGCAGGAACAAGCCAGCTTGCGCATTTATCTGCAATACGCTGCATGGGAGCCTGTTTGTTTTCCGCATCCTGAACCATTCGTATCAATTTCTGAAGGGAGCTGTCTTCACCTGCACGGCTTACTTTTATGTCGATAGAGCCGTAAAGATTGATTGTTCCGCAAAATATTTCATCTCCTGCATTTTTATCTGCCGGAAGCGATTCACCGGTCATAATAGACTGGTCAACAGAGGTTTCACCGTTTATGATAATGCCGTCTGCAGGAATTGCTTCTCCCGGCAGAATCCTGAGTATATCATTTGTCATTATTTTGTCAGCTGCAATCAGCTCTTCCTTATCACCGGTGATTCTTCTGCCTTTGACGGGTGAAAGGCCAATCAGTTTTTCAAGTCCTTTTCTGGCCCTGTTTGTTGTCATATCCTCAAGAATTGCACCGATTTCCATGATAAAGACAACCTCACCCGCAGCAAATAAATCACCAGTGGCAATTGCCGCAAGCATTGCCATACATATCAGTAATGCGGATGATATTTTACTGATTCCTCTGTTATGTATTATCCGACGGATTGCCAGGTATAACAGAGGAAGCCCGCAGATAATAATGGTAATCCATGCGGGATTAAAGAGAAAATGGATATCTGTTTTTGAAAGCAGGAAGCTGATAACAAGGAATACGCCGCCTGCAGCAGTCATGGGCAGACCGGCTAGAAAATCGTTGATACGCTTTATCATGTATAGACCTCTTTTCATTGACACTTTGTTTTATTAAATGTACAATTCAATAAGTAAACATTATAAAACATTTTGTTCGATTTCAATAATCAAAAAAACCATTATGTTCCATATGGAACATTTTTGCCAAAATGTACGGAGGCCTTATGGACAGACGGCAGCAGAAAACAAGGCAGGCAATTTTTGAAGCTTTCAGCAGCCTGCTCGAAAGAAAAAATTTCGCTAACATAACCGTTCAGGAAATTATAGATGGTGCAAATGTAGGAAGAAGTACTTTTTATGCCCATTTTGAAACAAAAGATGATTTGTTGAAGGTGATGTGTACCGATATATTTCATCATGTCTTTTCTGAAGATTTAAAGCGGGAAAGCAGTCATGATTTTTCTCATGCAGGCCATGATTTTGAAAAAGAGATTACCCATATTTTGTATCATCTGCAGGATAACAGAAAGAATTTGAAGGGGCTTTTTTCCTGCGGCAGCGGAGAGATTTTTATGAAATATTTTAAAGGGTATTTGTATGAAACCTTTCCCGCATATGTTGAAAAGCTGCATCGGAAAGCGCCCCTTGAATATGTTTTGAATATTACTATATGCAGTTTTGCGGAAACCGTGCGGTGGTGGATTACAGAGGACAAAGAATATACTCCCGAACAGCTCGCTGCCTGCTTTATGGAATATATCAGCTGAAATTATCCGCAGCTTTTAAACCGTTTCGGCTGTAAAGCTGTCCGGTAAAAGAAGGTGCTATCAATATTTATTCCCGCGTGCAATGAGTCAAAGTCATGCTTGCATGACCTTGACGAATGCCGCGAGGGTCAATACCCCGCCCCTTGGGGCGCTTCAATTTCCATGCCCCGCTGCTTGCGGCGGGGTTATTGACTTTACATACAGCTTTTCGTAAATCCTGTCACAATCGTAATCCGGTGCAAATTCCTTTGATACTTCACAGATTTCTTCGATTTTTTCTATATTTTCTTCTAAATCCTCTGCGATTTGCTCTGTTGTTTTCCCTTTACGGAACTTTTTGCAGATTCCCTCAAAGGTATAGCGGCACAGCCCATATGTTTTCCTCCTTGCTGCAGGAAAATGTATGGAAAAGCCTTTCCGGCAACAGCCATGTCTGCTTTCATCTTCCTGCTTTTGTTTTTAATGGGTTTTTAAAAACAGGATTTCCAAAAGACACGCTTATTGAACTGCTGATGTTCAATAAGGATAAGAACAGAATGTCCTGTCAGAAGCGGAAATGCCGCCAAATAAGCCTTCGCTTACAGAAATCTTTAGCTTTGAAAATATTGCAGCACAAAATTACTATATATTCAACTGCAATTTGACGTTTTATTGAATTTTATGCAACAGTTCAGCCATAGGCTGTATGACAAACGAGTCATGCCTGCAGAAATAAGCCTGTTATTCTGCCTATGAGCGAAACGCCGATTAGGAGCAAAGTCAGCTGCAAAGCAGCGCGAAAGCACTGTAAGTGCGGTTTTGCGAATGGCGTGGCTGAACTGATTCATTGATAATAATTTATGACAATTTATCTCATAATATGGTACAATTCTAAAATAATGATGTATGAAGAAAAAGAAACAGAAATCCAGGTAAGAAGGAGCGGTTATGAAATATAAATGCCCATGCTGTGGTTATTATACATTTGATAAGCAGCCCGGCGGTACCTATGATATCTGTCCGGTTTGCTTTTGGGAGGATGACGGATGGCAGCTTGACAATCCTGATGCAGAGGGCGGAGCCAATAAAGTCAGCCTGAATCAGGCGAGGCTGAATTATATGGAGTTTGGTGCATGTGAACCGGATAGGAAGGAATATGTGCGTGCAGCGGTTTATGAGGATACAATCTGTGCAGACATCAGTGAGTTATTGAAGGACAGGGAAAAAATCAATTATCCGGGATTAAGCATAGAAGCTCATCTGGAGGTAATTGCAGGCGGATATTTTGTGCAGGGAAGTCCTGATGAATTTGAGTATGTGTACTATCCTGTGAATGAAGATAATCTTCCTGCGGTTTTATATAAGAAGGATTATATTGCAGCAATTATATGTAAAAAGGCGAGTCTGGCATTTGTGTGCGATCTGGTATATGAAAAATTTTGCAAGGATACCCAAGATTACAAATTCAATTATATCAGGATGGGCAGCCTGTTGGAGGAAAATCTGTCGTGTGGGAATCCGCGGCAGCTGCCGGAGGAATATAAGGGTATCGTCTGGATAGACGATGATTTTATGAATGACGATACAATGGAGTTTGATTATGAGGCGTTTGAAGTGATAGACGGCGGCGTGGATTATCTGAATCCGAAACATTTTTCTATCTATGAATTTGCAAAGAGGAGAAATACCAATGGATGATCAAGATATTTCATAATAGCGCTCCTTTTCCTGAAACATAGATCTCCAACATTTTAAGCACCAACTCAACGCTGTTTTCCAGGGACGATTCCACCAGGGTATCTCTGTGCTCCCGTATGGCATAGATGGATTTAATCAGGTTCAGCACCGCGCCCTGGTCAATCTCCGTCCTCATGTCTGAAATCATGGACAGCCACCCCATCAGCGTTTCCATCTGATTCGTGGAATCAAACAGATTGGCGTCCGCCATGTGCGTCCTCAGCCAGAGGAAATCATCCACGGTCAGACCGTTCATAAAATCGAATTTACTGCTTAAATATGATCTGAAAAAATCAAAGAACTCATGGGTAGTCATCTGCGGTCTGCCGTCCAACTTTTCGAGGAACATTTTCTCCCTCTTTTGGCAGGCATACTCCCAAAGCTCCAGAATAAACGCCTCTTTTGACTCAAAAAGTCAATCGGAAAATCAGGAGAATGTAAAGGCAGAGCAGCCAGCTCAAGGGCTGCCAAAACTGAAAATATGAAAAATGATACGGGAGAAAATGCTTGGGAAGTAAATAATACGGAAGTAAGTGTCAAGTAAATAATGCGGAAGAAAGTTGACTATTTTCAGAAGTATGGTATGATACTAATGGCTATGTGGAAACGCATAGCCATTTTTGCAGGGGAGATGTATGCAGTCATTAAAAAAGAAGGTTGGTAAAAATGAAAGAAGAAAAATCAAAAGCATTATTTGAAGAAGCAAAAATTTGGATGCCGGGGGGCGTAAACAGTCCGGTCAGGGCTTATGGCTCTGTAGGGAGAATTCCCAGATTCATTTCTTCTGCAAAAGGCTCTAAAATCGTGGATGCGGACGGAAATGAATATATTGATTATGTGTGCTCCTGGGGGCCGGGAATTTTAGGACATGCTTATCCGTCCGTGATTGAAGCACTGCAGAAAGCATGCCAGGACGGCTTAAGCTTTGGCGCGCCTACGGAAAAAGAAGTGATACTGGCAAAGCTGATTCATGAAATGATGCCTGTTATGGAAATGATGCGCCTTGTAAGCTCCGGTACGGAAGCGGTGATGAGTGCTATCCGTGTGGCAAGGGGCTATACCGGACGGGATAAGATTATTAAATTCAAAGGCTGCTAT
Source organism: uncultured Lachnospiraceae bacterium (assembly GCA_964507235.1). Taxonomy (GTDB): domain Bacteria; phylum Bacillota; class Clostridia; order Lachnospirales; family Lachnospiraceae; genus Suilimivivens. The sequence goes on along the minus strand of CAZDPE010000050.1, from coordinate 9,858 downwards.
CACGGCCATTCTGACGGCCTCCTGGTAAAGGCAGGTTCAGCCGCCCTGACAACAGCGGTTCCCGACAGTGCAGGTGTTCCAGCGGATTATACGAAAAACACGCTGGTAGCAATCTATAATAATGAAGCATCAGTCGAAAAAATATTTGAAGCAAATAAAGGGCAGATAGCGGCGGTAATCATTGAACCGGTGGCCGCTAATATGGGAGTGGTGCTCCCCAGGGACGGTTTTTTAAGCTTCTTAAGAAGGATTACCCGTGAAAACGGCGCACTGCTTATTTTTGATGAAGTGATTACAGGCTTTCGGCTCGGACTGGGAGGGGCAAGTGAATATTATGGAGTTTGTCCGGACCTGATAACCCTTGGCAAGATTGTGGGAGGCGGTATGCCAATCGGCGCTTACGGCGGCAAAAGGGAGATTATGGAAATGGTTTCGCCTTTAGGACCTGTTTATCAGGCAGGAACGCTTTCCGGCAATCCCATTGCAACCACTGCAGGAATTGAAACCTTGACTGTTCTCAAAAATCATCCTGAAATTTACGGGGAACTGGAACAGAAGGGCAGAAAACTAGCGGATACTATGAGAAAAGTCTGGAAAGGCAGGGCTTTTGTAAATCAGATTGGTTCACTTATGAGCGTTTTCTTTACAAATGAGGAAGTAACGGACTACGAAAGCGCAGTGAAAGCAGATACAAAGCAATATGCGGATTATTTTAGCTATATGCTGGAAAAGGGGATTTATCTTGCACCGTCCCAGTTTGAAGCAATGTTTCTATCCGCAGCCCATAGTCATGAAGATATAGAGAAAACCTGTGAAGCTGTTTTAGAATACCGGATTTAGCGTTTTGTCCTGGTTATAAATAAAATAAATATTGAAATTATAAATTGCCTGTGCTATAATCTCCTTAATTCATATATAAACGATAGGAAATATAAGAATAACTATAATACATATAAGGTTCAGGTGTTAAAAAATGAAATTTAATACATCATTGCTTCATGGAGGCGTCAGCAGGGGAGAAAAGAACGGCGCAACCCTGCCGCCCATTTATCAGTCCAGCGCTTTTGAACAGGATTCGGCGGAAAAGCTGGAAAAAATTTTTGAAAACAAGGCACCCGGATATTGTTATACCAGAGTGGGAAATCCCACGGTTACGGCTTTTGAAGCCCGTATTACCCAGCTTGAGGGAGGAATATCCACGATAGCCTGTGCTTCCGGTATGGCGGCATTGTCTTATGCTTTCTTAAATATTTTACAGACCGGGGATGAAATTATTTCAAGCGCAAGTCTGTATGGCGGTACCATTGATTTGTTCCGGGATTTGGAAGCGTTTGGTATTACCACTAAATATGTGGAAAACAACAACTGGGAACAGATAGAGAGTGCTGTTACTGAGAAGACTAAAGTTATTTTTGCTGAAACAATCGGTAATCCCGGGCTGGACGTTACAGATATTAAAAAACTGGCTGAGCTGGCTCATTCTCATGGGATTCCCTTAGTTATAGACAATACGGCGGCCACTGCTTTTCTGGTAAGGCCGCTTTTGCTTGGAGCAGATATTGTGGTCAATTCTTCCTCCAAATATATTAACGGAAGCAGTAATTCTATCAGCGGTGTGCTCACTGACAGCGGTAAGTTTAAATGGGATGCTGAGAAATATCCCGGTATGAAGGATTACATAAAATACGGGCCTATGGCCTATACCGCAAAGCTGCGCGGCGGTCTGTTCCGTAATATAGGGGCTTGTCTTTCTCCTCAAAACGCCTTTTTAAATCAAATTGGGATGGAAACTATGGGGCTTCGGTTGGAAAGAGAGTGTTCCAATGCGGCAGAACTGGCAGGCTGGCTGAAAGAAAATTATCAGGATATTGTCGTAAATTATCCGGGGCTTTCGGATAATCCTTTTTACGATATTGCCGCAAAGCAGTTTAACGGATATTATGGTGCAATTCTGACTGTCCGTGTAGGCAGCAGGGAAAGGGCTTTTAAAGTAATCAATACCTTAAAGCTTGCCTATAAGCTTTCCAATATTGGAGATACAAGGACGCTTGTCATTCATCCTTCCTCTACCATCAGTATTCACAGCAGCCGGAAACAGAAGGAGGATGCAGGTGTTTTCGATGATTTAATCCGCATTAGTGTAGGAATTGAGGATATTGAGGATTTAAAGGAAGATTTTGCGCAGGCATTAGAACAATCAAAACAGTAAAAGTGGTCATTAAAAAGAAAACGGGATAAGACAAAGGAGATATGGTATGGCAGCGACAATAGATTATGCAGCACTTAAAAAGGGCGGTTTTATGCGCCAGAAACAGAAGGGATATTTTTCTTTAAGATTACAGGTAGTGGGAGGAAATCTGACAGCGGAAAATATAAAGACGGTATCGGAGGTTGCGGAGAAATACGGACACGGATATGTGCATATGACCTCACGTCAGGGAATTGAAATTCCTTTTATTCGTTTTGAGGATATTGAAGAAGTAAAGGCAGAGCTTGCGAAGGGCGGTGTGAAGCCCGGCGTCTGCGGACCGAGAGTAAGGACGGTTACGGCCTGTCAGGGTGCAGCAATTTGTCCCAGCGGCTGTATTGATACCTATGAACTGGCAAAGGAACTGGATCAGAGATATTTTGGACGGGAACTTCCCCATAAGTTTAAATTTGGTGTGACGGGATGTCAAAATAATTGCTTGAAAGCAGAGGAAAATGATTTGGGTATTAAAGGCGGCATGGCAGTTACCTATGATAAATCTGCCTGTATCAACTGCAGTGTCTGCGTAAAGGCCTGCAGGGAAGGCGCCCTTACCGCTGCAAAAGACGGTATTGTAATGGATGCGGAGAAATGCAATAACTGCGGACGATGTGTAAAATCCTGTCCTGTGGATGCATGGAAGGGAGAAAGCGGATACATCGTATCCTTTGGAGGATTATTTGGCAATAAGATTTATAAAGGGGAAGCTCTTTTACCCATTATTAAAGATAAGGAAACACTGTTTCGAGTGGCGGATGCCGCGGTTAAATTCTTTGAGGAAAATGCTAAGGCAGGCGAGCGTTTCCGGCTGACCCTGCAAAGAGTCGGAGAAGAAAAATTTGAACAGGCTATTAAGGAGGCATATTATGGCAGAGATTGAATTTGATGCAGAAGTGGATATTACAGATAAGGTTTGCCCGCTTACTTTTGTAAAGGCAAAGGTAAGCCTGGAGGAACTGGAGGATGGGGAAGTGCTTGCTATCCGTATGAATGACGGGGAACCGGTGCAGAATGTTCCGAGGAGCATGAAGGAAGAAGGACATCAGGTTTTAAAGCTTAAGGATAATGAAGACGGAACCTATACTCTTTATGTAAAAAAGGCAGAAACCTGAGATATTTGCAAAAGGCAGATTTTCGTACTTTGAATAAAGGGAGGTTTTGACATGGCAGTAAGAATTGGCAAGGCGGATTTTGATACGGCTGTCAGGGAAGCGAAGGTTCCGGTGCTGGTTGATTTTTATTCCGATTCCTGCATACCCTGTAAGCAGCTTTCTCCTGTTTTGGGAGATATTGAGGATGAGTATGAGGAACGCATCAGGGTATATAAGGTAAATATTAATTTTGACCAGGAAATAGCCGAAAGGTTCAGGGTCATGAGTGCACCCACATTAATTCTGTTTAAAAATGGAGAAGCAGTGGATAAAAAGAGCGGGCTTCAGAAAAAGGCTGATCTGAAAGGCTGGATAGACAGCGCTTTGGTATAAAAGGTGCAAAGAGTACCAAAAAGTATCGGTAAAAGCAGAAGGAAGGCCGTGTATTCGGCAATATATATGAGAAAGAAGAGGGTAAAGTAATGTTTATTACAGTAGGCGGAGAAAGAAAAGAAGTAAAGGACGGTATTACACTGCCGGAGTTGATTGAGCTTGAGAAGGTGGAAACGCCGGAATATGTAACAGTATCTGTTAATGAGGAATTTATTGAAAGTGCACAGGTAGCAGATACTGTAATAAAGGATGGCGATAATGTTGAATTCCTGTATTTTATGGGAGGTGGACAGTAATGCCGTTAACAGATGAACAGATTGAGAGATATTCCCGGCATATTATTTTAAAAGAAGTGGGAGCCAAGGGGCAGAATAAGCTTTTAAAGGCGAAGGTGTTGATTATAGGAGCGGGAGGACTCGGGGCGCCTGCCGCCATGTATCTTGCGGCGGCAGGAGTAGGAACTATCGGAATTGCAGATGCGGATGAAGTGGATTTATCCAATCTTCAAAGGCAGATTATTCATGGCACGGCCGATGTAGGAAAGGCCAAGGTAAAATCTGCCAAAGAAACAATTAACCAGATGAATCCCGATGTGACAGTGAACACCTACCGCACCTTTGTCAGCAGTGAAAATATCAGGGAGTTAATCAGAGATTATGATTTTATTATTGACGGAACCGATAATTTTCCTGCCAAATTTCTGATTAATGATGCGTGTGTAATGGAAAAAAAGCCTTTTTCCCACGCAGGAATCATACGATTTAAAGGGCAGCTGATGACCTATGTACCGGGGGAAGGGCCCTGTTACCGCTGTGTATTTAAGAATCCACCTCCAAAAGATGCAGTGCCGACCTGTAAACAGGCAGGTGTCATCGGCGCCATGGGCGGAGTCATTGGAAGTCTTCAGGCCATGGAGGCGATTAAATACATTATTGGAAAAGGGCAGCTTTTGACAGGACAGCTTTTGACCTATGATGCCCTGACAATGGAATTTCATAAGATAAAGCTTCCTAAGGATACTCATAAATGTCCTGTCTGCGGAGAGCATCCTACTATTACAGAACTTATTGATTATGAACAGGCAGAATGCGATATGAAGTAAAAACAGAGGTAAGTATAATGCTGCAAATAACAAAAAGTGATTATCAGAAAATATTAAATCATGCCATAGAGGGGCTTCCTAATGAAGCCTGCGGACTGATTGCAGGGGTAATTGAAAATGAGGTCAGGGTAGTAAAGGAGGTTTATCTTCTTACCAACGTAGATGCCAGCAATGAGCATTTCAGTATGGACCCGAAAGAGCAATTGGCTGCCATAAAAGATATGCGTACCAAAGGGCTGCAGCCGTTTGGAAACTGGCATTCTCATCCGGAATCCCTGTCAAGGCCCTCAGAGGAGGATAAGCGCCTTGCCTATGATTCTGCGGCAGACTATCTGATTCTGTCCCTGCAGGACAGAGAAAATCCGGTATTGAATGCTTTCCGGATTATAAACCGCACAGAGGTTTCAAAAGAAGAAATTCAATACAAATAGTTCTGGTATCGAAACCCCGAAAACACTTAAGCTGTTTTCGGGATTTTTACTGAAGGCAGTTGCATTAAAGCGCAAGGTTCACTATAATGGACGAAGAAAAAATGAATCTTAAAAAGCGGGACGATGAAAAATGGACAGAAAAACAATTGAGGATTTAGAACAGGACAGCAGGGACAAGCTGGTAATAGATATCAGAAGTCGGGAAGATTTTGAAAAAGAAACCTATCCTGATGCCATTAATATATACTGGGAAGACTTTCAGGACAAGCTTGGGCAGGTGCCGAAAGACAGGCCGGTTTATCTGATTTGTTATACAGGTCAGCGCAGCGATGAAATTGCCGGAGAACTGCAAAAGGATGGATATGAAGTATACAGCATTGAAGGAGGCTATCGCGATTACCTTCGGCTTAAACTGAAGTGTTTTATGGAAAAGGCTGAGAAAAAAGAAGACATTCTTACTGATAAATGCAGGGATGTGGAGCGCAGCATTGTGAAGAAATTCCGTAAGGAAATCTGGCGGAAATTTACAAAAGCCATCAATGAGTATGAACTGATTAAGGATGGGGACAGGATTGCAGTGTGTATTTCAGGCGGCAAGGATTCCATGCTGATGGCCAAGCTTTTTCAGGAACTGTCCCGCCATGGAAGAAAAAATTTCGAAGTGGTGTATCTTGTGATGAATCCGGGATACAATGAAATCAATTACCAGACCATTTTGAGCAATGCGAAGCTTTTGCAGGTACCCGTTACGGTGTTTAAGACGGAGGTATTTGATACTGTGGCGGATATTACGGATTCTCCCTGCTATCTGTGTGCCAGAATGAGGCGTGGGTACTTATACAGCAGAGCAAAGGAACTTGGCTGCAATAAAATAGCCCTGGGGCACCATTATGATGACGTGATTGAAACTATTCTTATGGGGATGCTTTACGGAGGTCAGGTTCAGACTATGATGCCGAAGCTCCACAGCACCAATTTTGAAGGAATGGAATTAATTCGTCCTTTATACCTCATTCGGGAAGAGGATATTATTAAGTGGATGCATTATAATGAACTGCATTTCATACAATGTGCCTGCCGGTTTACGGAAAACTGCGCTTCCTGCGGAGGCACGGGAAAAGGCTCCAAGCGTGCCGAAATCAAGGCTCTTATCAGGGAACTGGCGGATAAGGATGCTATTATTGAGAAGAATATTTTCAGAAGCGTGGAAAATGTAAATTTAAGTACAGTGATTGCCTATAAACAAAACGGAGTAAAGCATCATTTTCTGGATGGATATGACAGCAGACAGGGCGGAGAGGATGATTAGAAAATGGACAGAAAAGCAGAAGTTTATGAAAAATTGGAGAGCTTGAAGGATTATCTGAAAGAACTTGGAAGTGTGGCAGTTGCCTTTTCAGGCGGTGTGGATTCTACATTTTTGTTGAAAACGGCTCATGAAGTGCTTGGCGGTAAAGCAGTTGCGGTAACGGCAAGATCCTGTTCTTTTCCGGAAAGGGAACTTCGGGAAGCGGAAGAATTCTGTGAAAAAGAGAATATCAGACAGTTTATTGTGGATTCGGAGGAACTGGAAATTGAGGGATTTTGTCAAAATCCTAAGAACAGGTGCTACCTTTGTAAAAAAGAACTGTTTGAAAAGATAAAGGAAATAGCAAAGCAGCAGAATATTGATGCGGTAGCGGAAGGATCCAATCTGGATGACAACGGCGATTACAGGCCGGGGCTTTTGGCAGTGGCTGAGCTTGGAATCAAAAGCCCGCTGAGGCATGCAAATCTGACAAAAAGCGATATCAGGATTTTGTCCAGGGATATGGGGCTTCCCACCTGGGATAAGCAGTCCTTTGCCTGTCTGGCATCCCGGTTTGTATATGGGGAAACCATTACAGTGGAAAAACTCGGCATGGTGGATAAAGCGGAGCAGCTTCTTCTGGATATGGGTTTTTCCCAGGTGCGTGTGCGCATTCATGGGATGATGGCGAGAATTGAAATTCTGCCGGAGGAATTTGACAGACTGATGCAGAAAGAAAACAGGGAGCACATTGCAAAAAGCTTTAAGGAATATGGGTTTACCTATGTGACGATGGACTTAATGGGGTATCGAACAGGAAGCATGAATGAAACGTTGTGAGCGAAGCATTGATTTCCGCGAGCAATAAGTCAAAGCCATGCCTGTATGGCCTTAACGAATGCTGTGAGGGTCAATACCCCGCTGCCGGGCAGCGCTGCAGGCTTGATGCCCCGTTGCCTGCAGCGGAGGTGTTGACTACAATGCTTCACTCATCCATACGCGCATTTGGTTTTCACCGCGGTTGCCCCAGGTATAGTAGGGAACGGCAACTGCGAGGCAGCCTTTTTGGGAAGGGCGGATGGCCGTATAAAGGCCGTCTGTTCCTTCCTTTCTTATTGCCGCAGCGGTAAGCGTTACGGTGCCGCCAAGCAGCCCGGCTTCAAAGTCAGATACCTCAGGCTCTGCGCCGGTCAGGGAAAGCGACAGCACGTCCCCTTCATTGTCCGCACCTTCAAAGCAATACACAAGTGGTCCTCTGCACAGAGCTATACGTCCGGTAAGCTGAGGTACCTTTGAAGAAGGGTATACAAAGTATGGTTTATCATCCAGGGTAAGAGCTACAGTATCTCCGTCATTTACCTTCAAATAAGCATAACCTTTTTCCAGCGTATAAGGAGCTTTCCGGCCGTTTACGGTAAGAAGGAAGGTTTTGCTGTAGCCGGGAATCCGCAGGGCCAGCCTGCCGCCTTTTTCTATTTCATAATTTATCCGGAAATCATAGGGATAAGCTGTTCTGCAGGTAAACCTCATGCCGTTTTCAAAGGCAGCTTCGCCGTCTGCAAATAAATGACAAAAAGCGGTATCGCTGTTTTCACCATAAGCATATTTCCCGAAAGAGGAAATCAGCCTTGCCGCATTTGGCGGGCAGCAGGCGCAGGCATACCACCTGGGGCGCTGAGGTAAATCATGGCGGTGGGTCGGAGAAATTCCGGAAATTCCGGGAATGACCTCAAGCGGATTTACGTAGAAGAAGCGCCTGCCGTCAAGCTGCATTCCGGCAAGTACAGTGTTATAAAAAGCCCGTTCCATTACATCAGCATATTCGCTGTCAACATCTGCTTCCAGCATTCTGGAAGCAAAGAACATAAGCCCGATGGAAGCGCAGGTTTCCGCATAGGCAGTGTCACTTGGCAAGTCATAGTCCACACTGAAGGCTTCTCCAAGAACGGTGGAACCGATGCCGCCGGTCAGGTACATACGGCGCTTTGTAATGCTTCTCCAAAGCCTTTGGCAGGCATCCAAAAGCGCTTTGTCACCGGAAACAGAAGCCAAATCCGCCATGCCGGTATAAAGATATACTGCCCGTACAGCGTGCCCCACAGCATCGGACTGCTGGCGCACCGGTTTTTGGCTTTGAGTGTAATCCACATCGGAAGGATTAGAATTCCACACGCTCCAGCCGCGTTTTGCAGCTTCCTTCTCATAGAAGTGGGAATCGGTACCCCTTATGTTGATAAAATGCTCTGCCAGTGTAAGACAGCGTTCATTTCCGGTTGTGCGGTACATTTTAATAAGCGCCAGTTCCACCTCAGGATGGCCGGGCCAGCCTTCATTGCCCTCTGTAATAAAATGCTGATATATATGCTCCGCGTTTTTCAGCATGACCTTTAAAAGCTTGTCCTTTCCCGTTGCTTCAAAGTAAGCGCAGGCGGCCTCCATCATATGGCCGGAGCAGTAAAGCTCATGACCTTCCTGGAGGTTGGTCCAGCGCTTGTCTTTATCCTTAATGGTGTAATACGTATTGAGATAGCCGTCCGCATCCTGGGCGGATGCAATGAGATCAATCAGATTGTCGGCGGTTTTTTCCAGGTTTTTGTCGGGGAAAAGCGACAGAGAATAGGCAGCGGCCTCCAGCCACTTGGCGGCATCACTGTCCTGAAAAACCATGCCGTAAAATCCATCTGAGATATCCTCGCCCCGAAGGGCTTTTCCCGCATTAATAAAGTTCTGAAGCACATGACTTTTCTCCGTATCGTAAGCTTCGTCACAAAGTACGCTGTACTGATAAGGAATGACCACATCCTTGATAAGACGCTGGTACCGGCCGATAAAGCCGCCGGATTTGTAGGCTTTGATGTTGATTTGGTGCTGTTTTTTCATTTGAGTAATAACAATCTCCTTTCAGGTTCTTGAAAATACAGGTATATATATGTATTATGTTCTGTAAAGGGCAGAAAATAAATGGATTATATGCGGATTTATATGGAGAATTATCGTGAATGAGATTGTGTTGAATAATGGGTCCATGACAATATTGAACGGGTGTGATTTATGTGCGGCTTCGGAAGCTTTTTTTCATGCAGACAGAAGGATTAATTTTCATGTTTTGATCTATGTGCTTGAAGGAGTTATTTATGTTACGGAGGATGAAACCGACTATGAGATTCATCCGGGAGAAATGCTGTTTTTAAAAAGTGGAATCCGGCATTTCGGAAAACGGGCAATACCCAAAGGGACAAGATGGTATTTTTTTCATTTTTATTTTGATGAAATAAAGGGACTGCCTTTTTTTGTTCCTGACAGCA
>CAZDPE010000049.1:0-16802 GCA_964507235.1 uncultured Lachnospiraceae bacterium | reverse complement strand
TATTATGCTGACTTAAGGCCGGTAATCGGCTCGGAACAGGGTGGAATCAGGCCGGTTTTGATTGTGCAGAATGATGTGGGAAACAGGCATAGTCCTACTATAATTTGTGCGGCAATTACCTCAAAAATGAATAAGGCAAAGCTGCCTACCCACATAGAACTGAGCGCAGGGAAATATGATATGGTAAAGGATTCCGTAATTTTATTAGAACAGCTTAGAACCATAGACAAACAGCGTTTAAAGGATAAAATCTGTCATCTGGATGAAGAGATTATGAAGGAGGTAAACAGAGGACTGATGATTAGTCTGGAGCTTACTACATAAGCTGTATTGTCCGGAAAGCTTGACGGCTGGCTGAGGAAATGATATATTTTACAATGATATTTTGTATTTCAGGATAAAAGGAGATGGGAAAATGGACGATGGTGGGCCTACGGCCGGTTATATCATATTTTTTGCATTGCTGCTGATTGATATGCTGTTCTATGGGTTCGGTGCGGCGGTTCAGGAACTGAATTCCAAAGAACTGGCAGAGCAGGCGGGGGATAATAAAAAAGCAAAGCGGCTTTATGAAATTGTTGTCAATCCGGAAAGATATATTAATACGGTACAGCTTGTAATAACCTTGATTAATCTTATTATGGGCGGTTTTTTCTTAAGCGTATGGAAAAAGCATTTGCAGATTTTGATTGACAAAGAGATTGCAGGAAGGTTTTTCGATGTGCAGCTTGAACCATTGCTGCTTTCGGTATTATCTCTGGTCTTATCGGGAGCCTTGCTTTTATACATATTATTGACCTTCGGTGTCTTGATTCCTAAAAAGCTTGGAATCAGATATGCAAAGAAATGGGCATTTGCCTGTATCAATCCTATCTATTATGTTACATGGCTGTTTTCCCCCATTACAGGCGGAATATCCGTAACCTCCAAAGGAGTGCTGAGGTTGTTTGGCATTCATGCAAATGATAATTCCGAGGATGTGACGGAAGAAGAAATTATTTCTATGGTCAATGAGGGCCATGAGCAGGGCGTGCTGCTGGCTACCGAGGCGGAGATGATTACCAATATTTTTGAATTCGGCGACAAGGAAGCGCAGGATATTATGACGCACCGTACGAATATTGTTGCCATAGATAAGACAATGTCGCTTTCGGAGGCCATTGATTATATGCTGAATGAAAGCAAAAGCCGTTTCCCTGTTTATGATGAAAATATTGATAATATTGTGGGCATTCTTCACTTCAGAGATGCAATGCGTTCTCATAAGGTACCCGGGAATATGGAACTTCCGGTAGGAGAGATTGAAGGACTTATCAGAGATGCCATGTTTATACCAGAAACGAAAAATATTGATGATTTATTCCGGATTATGCAGCAGACAAAAACCCAGATGGTAATTGTGGTGGATGAATATGGACAGACCTCGGGACTTTTGGCGATGGAAGATATTCTGGAAGAAATCGTGGGAAATATTATGGATGAATATGATGAAGACGAGGAACACATTGAAGAAACGGAAAATGCAGACGAATATATTATAGAAGGAATTACCCGGCTTGAGGAATTAAAAGAGAGATTCGGGATTTCTTTCGGGGAACAGGAATTTGAAACCTTAAACGGATTTCTGATTTCTAAAATGGATAAGATTCCGGAAGAGGATGAGGAATTTTCCATTGATGTCGGCGGTTATGAATTTAAAATATTGTCGGTGGAAAACAGAATGATAAAAAGTGTTCTGGTAAAGAAGCTGGCTGATAAAAACAAAGAAAAAAATAGTAATGAGGATAAAGAGGAGAATAATTGACATGTCAGGACATTCAAAATTTGCAAACATAAAGCATAAAAAGGAAAAAAATGATGCTGCAAAGGGTAAAATATTTACCATTATCGGCAGAGAAATTGCAGTAGCGGTAAAGGAAGGAGGTCCGGATCCTGCCAATAATTCCAAGCTGGCACAGGTAATTGCAAAGGCAAAAGCCAACAATATGCCAAACGACACAATTGACAGAGGAATCAAGAAGGCGGCCGGAGATGTCGGAAACGTAAATTACAAATACATTACATACGAAGGTTATGGGCCTAACGGAATTGCCATTATCGTAGATGCCCTTACGGATAATCAGAACAGAACGGCTGCTAATGTAAGGAATGCATTTACCAAAGGAAACGGCAATGTGGGAACTCCCGGCTGTGTATCTTTTATGTTTGATAAAAAGGGTCAGATTATCATTGATAAGGAAGAATATGAGGGAGATGCTGACGAATTAATGATGCTGGCGCTGGATGCAGGTGCGGAAGATTTTTCCGAGGAAGATGACAGCTATGAAATTATTACTGAGCCGGAGGCTTTTGATGGTGTATTAAAGGCAGTTCAGGAGGAAGGAATTACTTTTGTATCTGCCGAAGTTACATTGATTCCTCAGAATTACGTGGAATTAACGGATGAAACAGCTGTTAAGAATTTAAACAGAATTCTTGATTTACTTGATGAAGATGATGATGTACAGGCGGTGTACCATAATTGGGATGAATAATATTTCTACGGCAGTAAAGGAAAGTTCTTGTGTAATTTTATGTTTGGCAATAGCATTAGGCATCAGGCTCTTTTTGATGATGTCAGGCCAAATAGCGGTTACAGATAATTTTGGATATTATCAAACTTCTGCGGTTCAGGCAGAGGAAAAAGAACCGGTTATGACTTCGGGAAATGTTTTTGCATATACGGAAAGTTTAACGGAGGTTTTGAAATTTACCGGTAATAGAATGGAAATAATTGCGGGATACCATATAATTCTGCAGGCGGCGTCTTTCTTATTTTTATTTCTGGGTTGCCGCTGCTTATTTGGAAGGGCCGCCGCTTTTTTTGAAATGATATTATTTTCTTTTTCCCCGTGGATGATAGCAGGGATTTTTAAAGTTTCTCCGGAGAATTACTTTTTGTTCGGCTGGTCCCTGGTTTTTATGTTGTTAGGGATTTTTTATAAGAAAACAAAGGAAAATGGCTGGTATAGAAATAACCGGGGAGAATTATATCTTATGATAACAGGATTTATCCTGGGGATTATCTGTATTTGGCATCATCTCGGTTTTTTGCTGCTTTTAGTTCTTATTTATGCAGTAGTTAAAAATGAACCGGGATTAAATGAAAGGCGGAAAAATCAGAGCGCTGCGGTTGAAATGGAACGTCTGGTAAGAGGAGAAAACTGGGAACCGGATGACCGGGAAGAAATTATGCCTGTTTCCTCACAGCTTTTTGTTCTTATTTTAGGAATGCTTCTTGGCGGATACTGTACATTAATGAAATATACCGGAATTACAGGTAATTTTATTAAGGAACAGCTGGAATGGTGGCTTTTGCAGTTTTACCGGTTTGAAAACGGCAGATGGCAGGATGTGGAACTTTGGCTTGTGATTTGGCTGCCGTTTGTGGTTTTGGCAGGAACAGTGCTTCAGGCTGCAGCTGATAAATATAACAGACAGAAAAAAACAGTGCCGGTAAAGAAAGCTCAGCCTGCACAAGAAAAGACACCGGAATGTGAAGAAACGAAAGAAGAAAAGGCGGAAAGGGAAATGGAAAAAGAAGCGGAAGAAAAAATTAATTATATAAAGAATCCGTTACCGCTGCCCAAAAAACACGTAAAAAGAACGCTGGATTTTAAACTGGATGAGAGAAAAGATGATTTCGATTTTGAAATTAATGAGGGTGACGATTTTGATATTTGAACAATAATCTTATGCATAAAAATTTTATATATAAAACATACTAAAAAGGACTGGAAAAACCAGTCCTTTTTAGTATGGCATGACAAAAGAAAGTGAGGTTAAACATGTCGGGGAAAAAGGTGGAAGAAGAAAAGCATAGAAGTGAAAGAATTGAAGAGTCAGGTCAGGTTACACTTGACAGAAACGGAAAAGAAAACAGCATTCACCTGATTACAATTATCGGTGAGGTGGAGGGACATGATAATTTGGGAAGTAATTCCAAGACAACAAAGTATGAGCATATTCTTCCCCAGCTTGCGGCTATTGAGGACAGCAGGGAAATAGATGGGTTGCTGGTTTTATTGAATACTATGGGCGGTGATGTGGAAGCAGGACTGGCCATTGCCGAAATGATAGCTTCTTTGAGTAAGCCTGCCGTATCGCTTGTTTTAGGAGGAAGCCATTCCATTGGTGTTCCAATTGCTGTCAGCACTGATTATTCTTTCATAGTGCCTACGGGAACTATGGTGATTCATCCTGTGCGGATGAATGGCATGGTAATCGGTGTACCGCAGACTTTTGATTATTTCAAGCAGATTCAAAACAGAATTACCGGTTTTGTGTGTGAGCATTGTGATGTCAGTAAAGAGCGTTTTGAAGAATTGATGATGGAAACAGGAGTGCTCACTAAAGATGTGGGAACAATTCTTGTGGGAGAAGAGGCTGTGGAAGAAGGTATTATTAATGAAACCGGAGGGATAAAGGAAGCAATGTCAAAATTGCATTCACTCATAGATAAGAAAAAGAAAATGCAGAAGGCCGAAAAGAAAAAATAATTTTTATAAAAATAAATTGAGCGAAAAAAATCTTGAGGGTGACAAGATAAATTTAAAATGCTATACTATAAAAGATTATGTGGTACTTTAAAAAGTACTAAAGGGGTTTTATTGTATGGCACAGACAAAGAAAAATACGGCTGGCAGAGGAACATCTTCTTCAGGAAAAAGAAACAGTTCAGCCAGAACAACGCAAAAAAAATCAACAAATAACAGAAGAAATACGCGAAACAGTGAGCCTATGGACATTGCAATCAGAAATGAAATTCTGCTGATTGTTTTATTTGCTGTATGCGTATTTCTCTTTTTATGTAATTTCGGAATTATAGGAGTGGCAGGAAATATCATCAGCGGGGTTATGTTCGGAATTTTTGGAATCATAGCTTATATTATGCCTGTTGTTCTTTTTCTGATGATTGCATTTGGCATGGTAAACAGCGGTAATGTCATAGCTGTCAGAAAGCTGGTTGCGGGGGCTGTACTTCTGTTGGTTGCAGGTGTGGTTTTTGAGTTATTTACCGGAAAACCGTCAAATGCGGAAAGTTATCAGATAAAGGAAATTTATGAAAGCTGCAGTCAGGAGAAAAACGGGGGCGGCGTTATTTCAGGCAGCGTGGCCTACCTGCTATATCATTTTCTTGGACTTATCGGCACGGTTCTGTCAGTTCTGGTGGGGGCGATTATATCTGTTGTGGTATTAACGGAAAAATCCTTTGTTTCAGGAGTGAAGACCGGGGGACGCAAGGTTTATGAGAGAACCAGGGAAGATGCGGAATATCGGAGAGAAAGAGCCCGAATAAGAAGAGAAGAACAGGAAGAGGAAAGGCGCCTTCGCAGGGAGGAAAAACTGCTGTGGGAGGAAGAGATTGAAAATGAAAAAATCCTGAGAATGGATAAAAAAGTAAGCGGCGTGATGATAGATACTTCTCTTGCAAAAGAAGAAGTACATAAAGAAAAGAACAGAGATGATATTCATGAAATTAATCTTCAGGATTTTGATGAGAGAATAGAACATCCGGTATCCGCAGGTGATTCAGTATCTGAAGAAGATACAGCCGGGGATGAATTTGATTTTGAGAGAATCAGAATAAACAGCGTTTATGGGGATGATGCGGAACAGACAAGCGATGATATATCTGAAATTACAGGTATATTTAATAATCCGGAGGAAGAATCTGCAGAAAGTGAATATGAAAATTATGAAGTAAATGCCGAAACTGATAGGAGTGAGGAATTATTCGGAGAGAATACAGCCGATTCGGAGAATGAAACCAGAGAAATTCAGGGGAAAATTTCTGAGTTTAGGAAACCCGTGGCAGAACTGAAGAAACCTGCAGAAACAGTAAGAAGTTCTTCCGGAGCTGTAGGAACGGTAGTGACCGGCGAGATGTATAAAGAAATGCAGGCTGATAAACCTGTAAAGAAATACATTTTCCCTCCCATCAATTTGTTGAAAAAGGGAACAGGCAAATCCGGTGATTCCACAAGGGAGCTAAAGGAAACGGCAGAAAGACTTCGTCAGACACTTCAGACCTTTGGCGTAAAGGTAACTATTACAGATATCAGTCAGGGACCTGCAGTTACAAGGTATGAGCTGCAGCCGGAGCAGGGTGTGAAGGTAAGCAAGATAGTAGGGCTTACAGATGATATTAAGCTGAATTTAGCAGCTACCGATATCAGGATGGAGGCGCCTATTCCGGGAAAAGCTGCAATTGGTATTGAAGTGCCTAATAAAGAAAATTCTTCGGTTGCCCTTCGTGATTTATTGGAATCAAAAGAATTTAAAGAATTTCCTTCCAATATTGCCTTTGCAGTAGGGAAGGACATTGCGGGAAAGACAGTGGTGGCCGATATCGGCAAGATGCCTCACATGCTAATTGCAGGGGCAACCGGATCCGGAAAATCAGTTTGCATCAATACCCTGATAATGAGTATTTTATACAAATCTCATCCTGATGATGTAAAGATGATTATGGTGGACCCCAAGGTTGTTGAATTAAGTGTTTATAATGGAATTCCCCATCTCCTTATACCAGTTGTAACAGACCCTAAAAAAGCCGCCGCCGCTCTTCACTGGGGTGTTGCGGAAATGACGGATCGCTATCAGAAGTTTGCGGATTTCAACGTCAGGGATTTAAAGGGATATAACAAGAAGGTGGAAGAAATGAAGGCGAAGGGAGAAGCGGATGCTCCTGCCAGGATGCCTCAGATAGTTATTATTGTAGACGAACTTGCAGATTTAATGATGGTATCGCCGGGAGAAGTGGAAGAGTCCATTTGCCGTCTTGCGCAGCTTGCAAGGGCAGCCGGAATTCATCTGATCATTGCAACGCAAAGACCTTCTGTGGATGTCATTACCGGCTTAATCAAGGCCAATATGCCGAGCCGTGTGGCGTTCAGCGTATCGAGCGGCGTGGATTCCAGAACGATTCTTGATATGAACGGAGCGGAAAAGCTGCTGGGTAAAGGCGATATGCTGTTTTATCCCCAGGGTTACAGTAAGCCTGCCAGAGTTCAGGGGGCTTTTGTGTCGGACAAGGAAGTTTCGGATGTAGTAGAATTTTTAAAGAATCAAAAGCTTGGTAATATTTACGGCGAGGATATTCAGGAAAAAATAGCGAATATTGGTACTTCGGGAGGAAGCTCCGGCAGCGATGGCGGACAGGAAAGAGATGAATATTTTGTAGATGCCGGAAAATTTATTATTGATAAGGATAAGGCGTCTATCGGTATGCTGCAGAGAGTATTTAAAATTGGATTTAACAGGGCGGCCAGAATTATGGATCAGCTTTGCGAAGCCGGTGTGGTGGGGGAAGAGGAAGGAACCAAACCCCGTAAGGTACTTATGAGTCTGGAACAGTTTGAGCAGTACATAGAAGAAAATCTGTAATATGCGAGGAGGAAGAATATGAAGACTGATATTGAAATTGCACAGGAAGCGGTATTGAAACCGATTACGGAAGTTGCTGCGAAGCTTCAGATTTCTGAAGATGAACTTGAACTGTATGGAAAATATAAGGCCAAAATATCCGATGAATTTATGGATAAGATTAAAAACAATGACGATGGAAAATTAATTTTGGTAACGGCTATTAATCCTACTCCCGCAGGAGAAGGAAAGACCACTACCAGTGTGGGTTTAGGACAGGCATTTGGGAAATTGGGAAAAAAGGCGGTAATAGCGCTTCGTGAGCCTTCTCTCGGTCCTTGTTTTGGAATAAAAGGGGGTGCAGCAGGAGGCGGATATGCCCAGGTAGTGCCCATGGAGGATTTGAACCTGCATTTTACCGGTGATTTTCATGCGATAACCTCTGCCAATAATCTGCTGGCTGCGATGCTTGACAATCATATTCAGCAGGGAAATGAACTTGGAATTGATACAAGAGCTGTGGTCTGGAAAAGATGTCTTGATATGAATGACAGAGTGCTTCGCAATGTTGTTGTAGGTTTGGGCTCCAAGACAGATGGCTATGTACGGGAAGACCATTTTGTAATTACTGTTGCATCTGAAATTATGGCGGTTCTCTGCCTTGCCGATAATATGAAGGATTTAAAGGAACGGCTTGGAAAAATGGTGGTTGCCTATAATTATGAAGGCAAGCCGGTAACTGCCTCTGATTTAAATGCAGTGGGTGCCATGGCGGCGCTTTTAAAGGATGCCTTAAAGCCCAATCTGATCCAGACTCTGGAGCATACTCCTGCAATTGTGCATGGCGGACCTTTTGCCAATATTGCCCATGGATGTAATTCCGTAAGAGCTACAAAGACGGCTCTTAAAATGGCTGATTATGTAATTACCGAGGCGGGATTTGGCGCAGACCTGGGAGCGGAGAAGTTTTTTGATATTAAATGCAGGATGGCAGGGCTTAAGCCTGATGCTGTAGTGCTTGTGGCAACAGTGAGAGCCCTTAAATATAACGGCGGCGTGGCAAAAGCTGATTTGGGGCAGGAAAATCTGAATGCCCTGAAAAAGGGAATTGTAAATCTGGAAAAACATATAGAAAATCTTCAGAAATATGGAGTGCCGGTAGTGGTGACTCTGAACAGCTTTGTTACAGATACCGAAGACGAAATTAATTTTGTAAAACAGTTCTGTGAAGACAGAAATTGTGATTTTGCTGTTTCCGAGGTTTGGGAAAAGGGCGGAGAGGGCGGCATTATGCTTGCTGAAAAGGTATTGTCCACGCTGGAAAACAAGGAAAGTCATTTTAAGGTTTTGTATGATGACAAATTTTCACTGAAAGAAAAAATAGAAACGGTTGCAAAGGAAATTTATGGCGCAGACGGCGTAAATTACACGGCTTCTGCAGAAAAGCAGCTGAAACAGCTGGAGGAGCTTTCCTTTGGTCATCTTCCTGTTTGTATGGCCAAAACACAGTATTCACTTTCTGATGAACCTTCTTTATTGGGCAAGCCGTCGGGCTTCCGTATTAATGTGAGAGAGGCTTATGTATCGGCAGGAGCGGGATTTGTTGTAGTGCTTACCGGAGCGGTTATGACAATGCCGGGACTTCCCAAACAGCCTGCGGCATTTAAGATTGATGTTAATAATGACGGTGTTATTACCGGTCTGTTCTAGGAGGAAACAGTATGGCAAAAATAATCGACGGAAAATTAATTTCAAAGCAGATAAAGGATGAATTGAAGGAAAAGGCAGGTGAACTTGCGGCTAAGGGGATTTCGGTTACGCTTGCGGTCATCCAGGTTGGAAATAATCCTGCATCTACTGTGTATGTTAATAATAAAAAGAAGGGCTGCGAATATATCGGAATCGGCTCTCTTTCTTATGAGCTTCCTGAAGAAACAAGTGAAGAGCAGCTGCTTAATCTGATTGAAGAATTAAACGGCCGTAAGGATGTAAACGGCATTTTAGTACAGCTGCCTCTGCCGGCCCATATTGATGAGGACAAGGTAATCAGGGTCATTGACCCGAAAAAGGATGTGGATGGATTTCATCCCCAGAGTGTAGGCGCTTTGTGTATCGGACAGCCGGGATTTGTATCCTGCACTCCGGCGGGAATTATACAGCTCTTAAAACGTTCCGGGATTGAAATTGCAGGTAAGGAATGTGTGATTCTCGGCAGAAGTAATATTGTGGGAAAGCCTATGGCGCTTTTAATGCTGCGTGAAAATGCTACGGTAACGATTGCTCATTCCAGGACGGCAGATTTAAAAGAAGTTACAAGGCGGGCTGATATTTTAATTGTTGCAGTAGGAAGGCCGAAGATGGTTACAAGAGATTATGTGAAAGAAGGGGCGGTTGTAATTGATGTCGGCATTAACCGCAATGAAGCCGGAAAGCTTTGCGGAGATGTCGATTATGATGATGTAGCGCCCATCTGCAGTGCGATTACTCCGGTTCCCGGCGGCGTGGGACCCATGACAATCGCCATGCTTCTTAGCAATTGTCTGGAATCTGTGAATTTAGAGTAAAATGAGTATTATTTAGTTGGAGAAAACAGGTATGAGATGTCCCAATTGCGGTCAGGAGATACAGACCGGGCATTTATATTGTGAAAAATGCGGTATGGAAATCAGGATAGTGCCTGATTTTGAGCCTGAAATAGAAAACAGCATAACGGAAACTCTTTCTACTGTGGCAGAAGAAATTGAAGGAAGCAATTCAAAGGGGAAAGATAAAATTCAAACGCCGGATAAGGGGAATGCAAAGTCTGGAAAAGAAAGCGGTCAGGATGAGTTTTTTAAGGAAGAGCCGGATAGAAACAGGCTGCTGCTGGGTTTGATTACTTTTATATTTGTTGTACTGATTGCCGCCGGAATAGCTTCTCTGATGTATGTCAATTATTCTGCTCCTTATCAGATAAAGAAGGCCAGGGAATATGCTGAACTGGGGAAATATCAGGAAGCTATTAAGTATCTTGACAAGGCTATTAAGCTGGATTCCAATAATAATGAAACCATATTTTTACAGGCAAATTACTATTATCTGAAGGGAGAGCCGGAAAAAGCTGTGGAGATACTGCTTTCCCTGATAGAAAAAGAATATCTGACATATGAGGATACGGAAAGAGCGTATGAAAATATTATTTCCATTTATGATGAACAGGAGAGATATGGCGATATCAATGAATTGCTTTTAAATTGTTCTAATGAGGAAATTATTACGCTGTTTCAGAGGTATCTTGCTTTGGAACCGGAATTCAGTTATGTGGGCGGAAGCTATGATGAAGTTATTCCCCTGAAACTCAGTGCCAATACCACGGGGAAAATTTATTATACGCTGAATGGAAGCACGCCTACAAAATACAGTCAGGTATATACGGCTCCTATTTTTCTGGAATCCGGAAAATATCAGGTGAGCGCCCTTTTTATAAATGATTATGGAATTGAAAGTAAGGTTGTTAAAAACTGGTATGAAATTAATCTTACCGTTCCGGAACCGCCTCAGGTAATGCAGTACAGCGGAAGATATGTGGTTCCTACCATGATAGAAGTAATCTGTCCGGAAACGGAAATTGTTTATTACACAACGGATGGTACGGAGCCAAATACTGACAGTCTGCGTTATTCAGGGCCTATTGAGATGCCTCTTGGCAGAAGTAATTTCAAATTTACCATTATTTCTGAAGAAGGTGTGCGCAGTGAAACAATTAGCCGAAGCTATGAATTTAAACTGGAAACGGATGTATCTGTTGATACGGCTGTTTCAAACGTAATGCGCGCGTTAATGAAAAGGAATGTGCTCACTGATATGCAGGGGCATGCACAGGGAGTTACTGGAAAATACATTTTTAAGTATGAATCTATTGTTAAATTGAACGAAACCTATTATTATATATTAAGTGAGTTTTATGAGGACGCTAACGGAAATCAGACAAAGGCTGAGAGAATGTATGCCGTGGAAGTTTATACCGGCAGCCCGAACCGTCTTATTTATGATGAACAGGGGCAGATGGGACTGATATCGTTAGAGGACTGACTGAGTTAATAATTTTTGTTAAAAATAAACAGGAAAGGGATTAAAGATGTATAGAATTATAGAGGCAAAAGAACTTACTTCCAATATCTATTATATGGTAGTGGAAGCAAAAAGAGTTGCAAAGGCATGTCAGCCCGGGCAGTTTGTAATTGTAAGAACGGATGAAAATTCTGAAAGAATTCCTCTTACAATCTGCGATTATGACAGGGAAAAAGGAACAATAACGATTGTATTTCAGGTAGTAGGTGCGGGAACAGAGGTTATGGCACATCTTGGAAAAGGAGATGCCTTCCATGACTTTGTCGGACCTCTCGGCTGTCCTTCTGATTTTGTGAAGGAAGATACGGAGGAACTTAAGAAAAAGAGTATTTTATTTGTGGCAGGGGGCGTGGGTACAGCTCCGGTTTATCCTCAGGTTAAATGGCTGCATGAAAGAGGGATTGCAGCAGATGTTATTGCAGGTGCCAAAACAAAAGATTTGCTGATTCTTGAAAAGGAAATGGAAAGCGTGGCAGGAAATCTTTATGTAACTACGGATGACGGTTCTTACGGCAGAAGCGGTATGGTAACACAAACGATTACCGATTTAGTGAATGAAGGAAAGCAATATGATGTGTGTGTTGCAATCGGCCCTATGATTATGATGAAGTTTGTCTGTAAGCTTACAAAGGAGCTTAATATTCCTACCGTTGTCAGCTTAAATCCCATTATGGTTGACGGCACGGGAATGTGCGGCGCCTGCCGTGTGACTGTAGGCGGCAAGGTGAAATTTGCCTGTGTGGACGGGCCGGAATTTGACGGACATCAGGTAAACTTTGACGAAGCAATGCAGCGTCAGCAGATATATAAAACCGCAGAAGGAAGGGCTTTCCTTGCAGCAAAAGAAGGAGATACTCATCACGGCGGTTGCGGAAATTGCGGAGGTGGTGACTAATGGATGTATTAAAGAAGGTACCTGTCAGAGAACAGAATGCAAAAGAGAGAGCAGAAAATTTTGAAGAGGTATGCCTGGGATATGATAAAGAAGAAGCGATGGAAGAAGCGGCCAGATGTATTAACTGCAAAAATGCGCAGTGTATCAAAGGCTGTCCGGTAGCCATTAACATTCCCGGCTTTATTGAAAAAGTAAAATCGGGAGATATAGAAGCTGCTTATCAGATTATCAGCGAATCATCAGCCCTTCCGGCAGTATGCGGGCGTGTGTGTCCCCAGGAAAGCCAGTGTGAAGGAAAATGTATCAGGGGTATCAAAGGAGAACCTATTTCCATCGGCAAGCTGGAACGTTTTGTAGCAGACTGGGCATCCGAAAAGGGAATTAAACCTCATGGTGCAGAAGCGAAAAACGGTAAGAAAGTTGCTGTTATCGGTTCCGGCCCCGCAGGCTTAACCTGTGCAGGCGATTTGGCAAAGCTTGGTTATGATGTCACTATTTTTGAAGCCCTTCATGAGGCAGGCGGCGTGCTTGTCTATGGAATTCCTGAGTTCAGGCTTCCTAAGACAAAAGTAGTGGCAAAAGAGATTGAAAATGTAAAATCTCTTGGCGTTAAAATTGAAACTAATGTGGTAGTAGGTAAGTCCGTTACTATAGATGAACTGATGAATGAAGAGGGCTTTGATGCGGTATTTATCGGTTCCGGCGCAGGACTTCCCAAATTTATGGGTATTCCCGGAGAACAGTCCAACGGAGTATTCTCTGCAAATGAATATCTGACCAGAAGCAATCTGATGAAGGCGTTTGATGAAAACGGAACAACTCCTATTATGAGGGGCAAAAAAGTGGCCGTAGTAGGCGGCGGAAATGTTGCCATGGACGCTGCAAGAACAGCTCTCCGTCTTGGTGCAGAAGTTCACATTGTGTACAGAAGAAGCGAAGAGGAACTGCCTGCCAGAGTGGAAGAAGTGCATCATGCAAAAGAAGAGGGAATTATCTTTGATTTGCTTACAAATCCCGTAGAAATCCTTGCCGATGAAAAGGGCTGGGTAACGGGTATTAAATGTATCAGGATGGAACTCGGGGAACCCGATGACTCAGGAAGAAGACGTCCGGTAGAGGTTCCATGTTCGGAATTTACTATTGATGTGGATACTGTTATTATGTCCCTTGGTACATCTCCCAATCCGCTTATTTCATCTACAACGGAAGGTTTGGAAGTAAATAAGTGGAAATGTATTGTGGCAGATGAAGAATATGGCAGGACAAGTAAAGAAGGCGTATACGCCGGGGGAGATGCAGTAACAGGTGCGGCTACTGTAATCCTGGCTATGGGTGCCGGAAAAGCAGGTGCAAAGGGGATTGACGAATATTTGAGAAATAAATAAACAGTGAACAATAGAAAGTACGCTTTGAGAATTTTCTATTGTCATGAATGAAATATTGTGCCGGAACTGAGTTCCGGCACAGTTTTTTCTGTAGATAAATTCAGGGGACAGACAGCAGAAATAAGAAAATATTAATAATTTGTATGCAGGAAATTAAAAAAAATTATTTATAATATAATAAAAACTATTTTTATTAATGATAAATGAATGAGTGGAGAAGATTATGAGAAAAGATTATAATTTTGATGACGAATTGGATGATTTGGAAGAACAGGAAACGGAAATGCCTGCTCTCAGTCCCGAAAAAGCAAAAATATTGGTAACAATTATATCATTTGTACTCATTATTCTGATTCTGGCAATTACTTTACTTGTAAGCAGCTCAAAGAATAAAAAACTGCAGCAGGATAACGAGGAATTACAGGAGAGCATTAAGGAGTATGCCGACAGCAACCTGCCGGAAAATATTGAAGCCGGTAACATGACGGCGGCAACCTCAGAACCGGAAAAAATCGAAAGTGAATCAGAGCCTGTGATTACTTCAACTCCGTCAGCGTCCCCGACGGCTGTCAGCACGCCTACTCCTTATAAGGAAATTATGGAATCCGGTTCTGTTAATTATGATAAGATATCCTTTGATAAGGATGAACAGCTGAAGGAAATGATGACCTATTGGGCAGACAATAATCAGAAAGCTCTGGATGACTTGGCTAATCTTGACCGGTTTAAGGCCATGAGCTGGAAACTGCGGGGAACAAAGGATTTTTATTATTATGGTGATGTAGATGGAAACGGGCAGCCGAATGGTACAGGAATAGCTGTTTATGCGGATAATCAGTATTATTACGGAAACTGGGCAAACGGAACAAGAAGCGGAGAGGGCACCTGGATACATTATCATATTCACACGACTCCCAGCACAACGGATTTGTATACTTATCATCAGTATACCGGTTCCTGGAAAAATGATTTGCCGGATGGAGAAGGTTCTGAACATTATGACTACAACACGGAATTGTTTGTGGAAAATGTAGGATATAATACGAATCTTATCGGAAGTTATTCAGAGGGGCTGATAGACGGAGAATTTTATATTACCAATATTTACAGTGACAGCAATGTGAAGGAATGGTATGCACAGGCCAATCACGGTTCCTGGGTTTATCAGAATGAGAATAAAGATGCTGAAGGCAGAAGACCTGTTCAGGTGGAAGACAGAAATCCCGATAACTATATTTGGATGAGTCCTGCCGAAAATAAAAATATCGGGGTACAATGTTTAATTTCTGTGAATAAAAACTAGTAGCATATTCCGGTAAAGTGGAGTATCATATAACTAATGGGGTGTTATAAAAATGATACTAAAGAGAGGTATGGAGTATGGCATGGTGTCCGAAATGTAAGAGCGAATATATAGAAGGTATTAAGGTCTGCGCGGATTGCGGATGCGAGCTGGTTGACAGCCTGGAAGCTGAAAAAAAGGAAGAGTCAGCTGAAAATATGGATTTTGAGGATGCGGAAATGCTGGAGGCCTTTAAGGAGGCATGGGACGAAGTTTCTTTTGAAGATGGCTCTGAGGGCAGTGAAGCAGCTGAAGAACTGAACCGGGCCTTTGAAGAAGCTGAAAAAAGAGCAAAATATACCGGAGTATACAGAAACAATGAGGAAAAGGCGGAAGAAAACAGAAGTTCAGCTTATACGCTGCTTTTTGTAGGCGGTCTTGGATTTATTGTTGTTATACTGTTTTTCTTTGATATTCTGCCTATTCACATGGAGATGGTGAGCAAATACATGATTAGCGGCGTTATGGGTGTCATGTTTATTTTGTTTATTATTATGGGACTGGTGTCTATGAAAAATTCCAGGATATTGGCAGGCAAGGCACGTAAGGAAAATAATCTGACATTGGAAATAAAAAAGTGGTGTCGGGATAATCTTACAAAGGACAGGGTAGATGAAACGCTTTCTTTTCCGGATGGAGCATCGGAAGAATTTAAGTATTTCGGGCGTTTTGAAGCGATGAAATCCATGATACAAAATCAGTTTCTCAATCTGGACGAGGATTATCTGGACAGATTGATAGATGAAATATATCCTGAAATTTTTGAGCAGCACGACAGATGAAAAACCGCCTTCGCGGATTTTTCTTCGCCCCGTTGCTAATGCTCCGGAATGGAGATTGATATGAAAATAACAATTATCTGCGTGGGAAAAGTGAAGGAGAAATACTTCAGGGATGCCATAGCGGAATATGAAAAGCGGCTTGGGAAATATTGCAGGCTGGAAATCATAGAAGTTCAGGATGAAAAAACTCCTGACAATGCAAGTGAAGCTTTGGAAGAACAGATTAAAGAAAAAGAGGCGTTCCGGATTTTGAAATATGTCAAAGAGGACGCCTTTGTTGTTACTCTGGAAATATTGGGGAAGAAGATGAATTCAGTTGCATTTGCCAATACGATTGAGAAACTGGCAGCCTATGGTAGAAGCCGTATCCAGTTTGTGATTGGCGGCTCTTTGGGCTTACATAGCAGCGTTTCCGCAAGGGCGGATGAGAAAATCAGTTTTTCTGATATGACCTTTCCCCATCAGCTTATGCGAGTGATTTTACTGGAGCAGATTTACAGGGGATATCGGATTATTTCCGGTGAACCGTATCATAAGTAAGGGCATATTTGGGAAAATATGTAAAAAGGGCTAATAACTGATTTGATTTATACACATAGATAAAATTTGATGGCGAAGGTATTTCGAATTGAAGATAATTTGTGGGGGAAAGTATATATGAATATAGCTGTATTATCTGATATACACAGTAATTATGTTGCTTTACAGGAATGTATTAACTATGCAATCAATAACAAAATAGATACATTTATTTTTTTGGGGGATTATGTTGGAGAATTGGCATATCCGCAAAAAACTATGGAAATACTGTATTCTTTAAGTGAAAAGTATAAGTGTTATTTTGTAAAGGGAAATAAGGAGGATTATTGGAGCGATTATAA